>NZ_JBHWHY010000010.1:0-193676 GCF_042732265.1 Streptomyces sp. NPDC059788
CTTCAGTACCGCAGCGACGTGATCGACGGCTGCCTCACCGGCACCGGACTCACCCCCGCCCCACCATGACGACATCACGCATTCAAGGTCAGTAGTGCAGCCCGTGCGGTAGCTCGGCTCCACTTGGCCCCACGTTGTGCGGCGCTCACGAGCTATCAGCGGATCGGGGAACAAACCCGTTGTATCAGTGCAGATCACGATTCGTGCAGGTCGGACAACCCGCGAAGCGAAGCGCAAGCCTAGCTGGAGCGGCCGCTCACGGCCTCGTGATACCACGTCGGTGCCGCCGGTTCTGAGCTAAGAGACGCGGCGACCGTGGGAGGCTGGACAGTGGCGGACTCCTCCGAAACCTTCGATGCGAGGTGCGCGGGTTCCGCCAGGCTCACCACCACCCGGTCGGCCTAGGCACTGGTCCACTCATTGTTCTGGTCTTTGTCCAGTGCGCCGACGGCCGCCACCGTTCACCGCCGTACGCGCACCCCGTCTGACCTGCCTACTGAACCCTCACGAACACCCCCCGTACGGCCACGCGGACAGTTGGAAAGCGTGTTGGGGGCAACCCCTCACGAGTTCGAATCTCGTATCCTCCGCCAGTGCCTCACCGGGCACTACGTCGAAGGCCCCTACCGTTCGCGGTGGGGGCCTTCGTCGCGTGTGGTCGCAGTTTTGGCTGCAGATCCCGGTCGGCACCCGTTGAGGACGGCCCGGCACACGTTGCAGTACATGGCGGCGTTCCGCCTGTAGCGCCGCATCGGCCGGCCGGCCGCAGCTGACGCACAGCCCGAACTCCCACGGCGGGCGTCCCAGCGCGGCGGACCCGGTCGGCTGCCGACTGGGCGGGCAGCATCGAGGACATGCGGCTGATCTTCGGCTGGGTTCCTGTCGACGACCGCGCCTACGACCGCGCCTGGCGGGTTCAGGAAGCCCTCGCCAAGCTGGGAAACACCGAAGCGCCGGAGCCGTCGACCTGGTCGTCGCCGCGACCGCTGAGCTGCATGGGCTCACCCTGCTCCATCGCGATCACGAATTCGAGTGCATCGCCACAGCGACCGGGCAAGCCCTCCAGTGGTACGGCCCGGAACACGGCAAGTAGCCGGCAGCGGACGCAGTTCTGGTTCACCGCCGTACAACATCGTTCAGAAGCCCGCGGTGGCACCACCGGCCCGCCTTTCCCGCCCTGCAGGCCCCGCAGGGCCCCCGCTGGGCCCCCGTGTCCTCCCTGCTCACGCCCGTATTAGCTGGACGTTAGCGGGGCGGCAGTCTGGCGGTAGTGGTTCCGATCAGAGTGGTTGTCGTACGGAGGAGAGACCGACACCGACTTCCCTGGGGGACCCCGAAATGAGCGCCAGCACCTCTGCCCGCATCGCCCGTCGCCGCACCCTGCGCGTTGCCGCCGCGGCCCTGACCGCAGCCGCCGCGCTGTCCCTGACCGCCTGCTCCGGCTCGGACGCCGCCGCCCCCAAGGCCGGGGGCCAGTCGGGCGCGGCCGAGACCGGCGGTGCGGGCTCCGCCGAGTCCGGCGGCGCGGGTTCGTCCGCCGGAACGCAGGACTCCGGTACCCAGCCGGACAGTGCCAAGTCGGGCTCCGGCAACGGCACCTCGCCCCGCGCCGGCTCCGGCGGCGGTGCCCCGTCCCATGCCGGCTCCGGGAACGGTGCGGCGAAGGGCGGGGGCAAGAGCAAGTTCTGCCGGACGAACGAACTGATGATGCAGGCCGCGGACAGCTCGCCCGACCAGAAGACGGGCGATGTCACCGTCCAGATGACGAACAAGGGCGGGCGGACCTGCTCGGTGACCGGCTTCGCGGGCGTCGACCTGAAGGACGCCGACGGCACCTCCGCCCCTGTCCACCGCGGCGGTGAGCAGCCCCGCATCACCGATCTGAAGGTCGGTGACACCGCCACCTTCAGCATCTCGTACAAGGTCGACTCCAGTGGCGACAGCCTCGCGTCCCCGACCAACATCATCGTGACGCCGCCGAACGAGACCCACAGCGTGTCCCTGAAGTGGCCCGCGGAGGCGCTGAAGCTGGCCGGCCCGTACGACGAGAAGATCCAGGTCCACCCGGTCGGCATCGCCAACTGAGGACCACGAGGACCGCGGAGCGGTCTCTTCCAAAATCCAAAATGCGACGACAGCCCCCGGCGCCATGCCGGGGGCTTCATTCGCAGAGTCAGGCGATGTGAGGTTTCGTGGAAGGCACGCGTTGTCCCGGGCCCCTGGGGCCGGGGTGCCTCGTAGCTGGAGCATCCGACTCTGCCGACGCACACGCGGGCGCGGATGGTCCACCTGAGCGCAGCAGCGGACGCTGCGACAAAGGCTGGTGATGGCGTCCCACCCAGGGGGGCACCTCGGATCACGCTTTCGCGAGTCACAGGCGGGAGTATTCGGCCGGATGCTCAGTGTCGTGAAGGTCGCTCAGGTGGGGCGACGGGGCCAGGTATCAGATGGCGAGGCAACACTCCTTCCGCGGCGTGCCGGCCGATGACGGCCCACTTGACAGCCATTCGCCCATGAGCCCCGTTGAACCTGCAGAACACCGCCCGATACCCACCTCCACAGTTGAGCAGGGGGTTGGACCAGACACTTCTACGTTTGGTTCACCTGCCTCTGCACCCGTCAAAGGCAGGCGAAGGGCCCAGCCGGCTCGGCGGTCGGGCCCTTCGCCGTGTTGTCGCCATCTGCCGCCGGTGGGTGATACCCGCCTCGCGGCCCGCCGGGTCAAGAGGCGGTGAGGCGGCTGAGAACTTGTGGGTCGGGGGTATCACAGCCCGGTGACGAGGATACGTTCGGAAGGAGAGCACGGGCCCTGGATTCCAGAGCGTCGATGCGGGGGAGAACGGAAGCAACAGTGCGCACCGCGGCAGCAATGTCACCACCTGGAGCTCGAAGCAGCCGGGAAAAGCCCGCAACCGACTTCATCAGCGTCCCGAATTCGGTGATCTCCGCGGTTCCCGAACGAGTGGACTCCGCCATCTCGATGATCTGGCGGAGAAAGTGCTCGTGCTCCTCGTCACGCTCACCCGGGGGAAGCGCCTCCACACCGTCCAACAGCACATGGATGCCGGTGTCGATGTCCGCCATACGCTCGGCGAACGCTTCGCTGCCCACGCGAAAGGCGGTAGCCGGCTCGGCGATGGCCGTCGAGAACTTTCCGAAGAGCGCAAGACGAGCGCTTGCCGGAGCCTTGGAATCGTTGATCGCGTTCATTTTCGGCGTGTGCTCCTCCGCCACCGCGG
Source organism: Streptomyces sp. NPDC059788 (assembly GCF_042732265.1). Taxonomy (NCBI): domain Bacteria; kingdom Bacillati; phylum Actinomycetota; class Actinomycetes; order Kitasatosporales; family Streptomycetaceae; genus Streptomyces; species Streptomyces sp. NPDC059788. The sequence continues at coordinate 3,240 of NZ_JBHWHY010000010.1, forward strand.
CGATCCGCAGGAGTGCCTCGCCCATCGTTTCGATGTCGATGAGGACGGCTCCCAGCTGTTCCTCAGCCTGGGCCAGGCGGTCGACAGTACCGGGTGCGTCGTCCTCGTCCTCGTCCATCGCGGAAACCGTCCCCGGCGAGGGGGATGGCGCGGCGGTATAGGTCAGGGTCCGGAATCCTCGCGTGACGCCCTCGCGGAGGACACGGCTCAACTGATCGCGGGCCTCATGGAGGCTGGACTCATCCCGCCGGAACCGGATCGTCCTCAACTGGGAGATGTCGAAAGGTAGTCGGCCGCTCTCACCGATGAGGATCACCGGCTTTCCCCGGCCGATACGGAAGCCCAGTTCGTACAGCACGTTGGGGTTTCCGCCACTGACATCGGCGATCACGATGTCGTCCTCGTGAAGCCTCCGGTGGATCTGGTCGGTGATTTCCCCGGTGTCGGCGATGGCGTCGGCACGCAGCGGCATCAACCCGTGTTCACGGCACGCGGCGCGGACGATCTCGTCATAGACCCGAAGCGACTCCTCGTACAGCTTTCGCTCCGTGCTTCCGTGCTCCGCATATTTGTCGCCAATGGGGCCGATCACGAAGCAAGTCGGCGCGGTGACCTCGTGTGGGTCACCCGCAGTTGCATCGGTCACTGTGCTCACTGACTCTCCTCCTGCTCGTAAGAGTCTCGATTGATCAAAGCGGAGATTTCAGCACCGGCCTCGACGTCTTCCACGTGGACGGGGAGGTTCTCGATGCCGAGGACCCTCATGAGCGGGACGGTCGGAATGCGGTACTGACGTCCGAGGCGGAACACTGGGCAGGGGAAGCAGCCCAGGTGAATCAGCCGATATGCCGTCGCAGGGCAGACGGCGAAGGCGCGTGCGGCCGTGCGCAGATCGACACTCATGGGGAGGTCGAATGCCTCCGCGAAAGTCAGGGCTCGGGCGGAGTAGCTCATCGCGGGCTCCCGTAAGGGTGGAGGGACAGTGTGCCGATACAACGTCCGGGCCGGGGGCGGCGGGCGCGGTGGACAACGTCACGCAGGCCGATTCCTTCGGCGAGCGCCCCGAGCCGTTCCCCTTCGACGCGCTGTTTGGAAGCTGAGAACCGGAGTGGCGCAGCAAGTCCGCCGGGACCATCAGGGGGCGTGATGTGCACGATCCAGGCGTCCGAAAAGCCGTCCGGCACCACACAGTCCCGTGACAGCGTGTCAGCGTCGGGAACGCTGCACTCCCGAGCGGTCGGCCGCGCGAACCGCCAGGCCCGGGTGGATGCCCTCCGCATCAGGCGTTCACCGGCGCCGGGAGCCGCCGGTTCCACTGCGTGGACGCCTTCCAGGACGCCCTGTACAGCCTCGGCCTCCAGGTCGGCCCGTTCGGCCGGAAGGTAGGCGGCGATTCGGCGCACGGTACGGCGGAGCCTGGGGATGGTGAACCAGACGAGCAGAAGAGCAGCGATGTCTCCAGGGGATGGAGCCGTCACTGCTTCTCCGAGGACGTCGCACCAGATCGACTGGGCCATCGCCTCATGGCGCGACGGTCCGTGCACCAGCGCTCGGGCCTCCCGCAGCCCGAGGACACCAGGCACGGCGCCAGGAGCGACGCCGGAGAAATCATCCCCGAAAGCATCGATGTGCGACTCAACGTTGTCGAACAGGCTGTTGTACTTCAGCAGGGTCACACGCTTCTCCTCAACTGGTGGGCTCCGACGCGTCGGAGGAGCAGGAGGTGGACGAACGTGATCGCGCGTCTTCGGTAGGCAGCAGTCGGGCGGCAAGGGCCTCGGTCGCCGCGTGGGCGCTCTCGGCGAGCACGACGAGTTGGCCGGTCACGCTCCGGAGCAGCATCAGGGCCTTGAACGGGATGCCGGCAGGTTCTTTCTCGTCCTGCTGACTACAGAACCCCGACCGGTCCGATCGGCCCGGGCAAAGGCGGTTGGTGATGAAGATGGTGTCAGCTGATACTCCGCGGAGAGTCGCACCGAATCCCACTTGCTGCGTTTCCAGGATGGAAGGAGTCCGAAGGTGTGGGTCCACTCCCGGGCCGGGGTCGCCTTGCTCCGACGATGCCGTGCTCATGAGCCGTCCGGGGCCTGCCGAGGCGCCGAGTAGTGGTGGACGTCATGTACGGAACTGTTCATGACGGCAATGCCGAGCTCCACGTACTGAGTACAAGTCGACCCGGATGGCAGTTCTACCGGAACAGCGTGGCCGACCTCCGCCTGGTCCTCCTTTGCGGGCGCGGGCCGACCGGCGGTTCCGCGCAGCAGCCCGCCGGATGGAGACGGTACGTACATCCAGGCGGTCTGTGTGAAGCCTTTGCCCGGGACATCGGCCTGGACCTCGGTGAAGCGGGAGCCCGGCAACGCGCAGTACCCCCCGAGAACCACCGTGCGGTAGACGTAATCAGAAATGATTACTACTAGGGGCGTGGCGTTCTTGTCCGTCATGGCCAAACCCTTGCGCGCCGGCTGGGAGTCCAGGAGCCGGTGCGTCTCCCCGCGTGGAGTGGCATTACCGTCACCGGGCAGTCCCGACGCAACGGGCACCGGCCCGCAATGGACGCTCATCCGCAGCCTGATACAGGGACCGGCGCCGGCGTTGCGCTCCAGAAGAAGTGCGTTCAGCACGTCCATAAATGGACTGATCACCAGCGAAAGCCATTTCGGGTCGAACCCGAAGGCCAGGCCATCGCCGGTATTATTCTCAAATTCCCTGCGCATCTCCCGCAGGCCAGCAGCTTCGAGGCCTTTGTCCACCACCTCCACCAGCGCCGCACTGAGCGGCGCCTGCTGCACGGCCCGCAATTGCATTGAATCCTTCACGTCGACAGCCAGGAGACCGAAATGCGGCGGCAATAGATAGCTCTCAGACACGACGACACTCCTCCCTTAGAGGCGCCTTGGCATAACGAGACGGCTCAACTATCGAGAGGCCACGACACGGACGCGAGGAAGAATCTCCGCCTCATGATGTGACGCCGGTCACTCGACCATGGTCGTGGCCACGCGGGGCGACTCCTCCCCTCACTCGTCGCTGTGCGCCAATCCCCTCAGGACCGTCTCGTCGGTGAGGCCGATCACGGGCCAGCTCACCGACACGGCGCCGCGGCGCTCCAACTCGGCAACGGCCTCGTACAGCGTTCTGGGTGTCACCCCCAGGGCATACGCCAGCACCTTCTGCGGGATGCCGGCCACCAGTGGCGCACCCGCAGTCCCGGCGAGGTCCAGCAGTAGTCGACTCAACCCGTTGACCACACCGAAGCTCCGGAGGCCAACTCGTAGGTTGGCCTTCCGGTGCGACTCGTGCGCACGAAGCAGCACCCCGATCAAGTCGTCACTGCGACGCAGTTCGGCGGCGAACCGGTCGCCGTTGACGGCGCGGACGGTGGTGCGACAGACCGCCGTCACATCCGCGTTTCGCTGACCTCCTGTCAGGGCCGATGTCTCGCCCAGTAGTTGCCCCCGGCCGCGGAGTTCGAGAAAGGCACGACGGCCGTCCGGGTGCGGGTCGGTCACCAGGGCCCACCCCTCGACCACGCGCAGCACACAGCCCCTCTGTCCGCCTTTCAAGAAGATGGGTTGATCTTTTCGGTAGGTGAGGGTCCGACCTCGGTCGAAAATATTATCCCAACAGCGATCAGCATCCATCCGATTCGCTCCATACGCAGACTCTGACCGACGGAACATCACCGCCGCACCGAGAAATCATGGATTCTTGCCGCCCTTTGTAACAGAGCGCACGAGCGCGAGATGCGGCGCCCCGCAGACTGGTTGAATTTCTTGCGCCTCCACACGCCCGCCAGGTCTCCGAATTCACACCTTGCGCTCTCGACGCCGACCCAGAATGCAAATGGGCCAGTCGCTGGAGGCATCGGGCACTTGCGAGGTGCTCGCCGGATTCGGTAGGCACCCACCGGCGCAGAGCACGCCCAACACGCACCCCGTTGGGCACCCTGACCGACACCCGCACCAGCAGCCGCCTGTGAGCGAAGTGGACACCGGGCGTTTTCAAGGGCGCGATGTCGCGTGACCGACCGCGGGGGCAGAGACGAACGATTCCGGTGCGGTCGTTCGAAAGCAGAGTTGGCTGCGCAGGGCCGGGCCTTCGTGGACCGGCGAGCGGGCCGGTCTGAGGGCACACGTCGTTCAATCGCTGCTGCGCCGACGCGGCCGTACGCGTTGCGGAGTCGATGCAGGAGGCGTCCGGTCTGTCGCAGGGGGCGGAGTGAAGGGCGGGGGCGCACGCGAGTGCGTCGACGGGGCGTGGTGGTGGGGGATGACGGGCGGGGAATGTGGGGAATGCATTGGGAGGAATCGGTTGGGAGGGGTGGGCCAGGAGGAGGGGGTGGCGCTTGGAGGGGGGAAGAACCTATACGGGGGTGTTCAGGGGCATCACCGACTTGTGACTTCTGCGTTCTGGTTTCTCGTTCTTCGATTCATTGTTTTTCGCGCGGAGTTTGGTTACGGATCTGTTGTCTCGACCCCCACTACCGAGAGGAACCTCATGCTGCACGGCATCGACGTCTCCGCCCACAACACCTCGTACGACCCCAAGGGTCAGGACTTCGTGTTCGTCAAAGCGACCGAGGGCCGTTCCTACGCCAGCCCGCACCGGGCCGGCCAGGCGAACAAAGCCCGGGAGGCGGGGTGTGTGGTGGGTTTCTACCACTTCCTGTGGCCCGGGAACATCGCCGCCCAGGCCAAGTACTTCGTCGAGAAGTGCGGCGCGAAGGAGGGGGATCTCCTCGCCGCGGACTGGGAGTCGACGAGTTCCGGTACGCACGCGAGTGGCGCGCAAAAGGACCAGTTCCTGCGGGAGGTGAAGAAGCTGGCGCCCGGCCATCGCGTGTTGCTGTACACCAACGTGTCCTTTTGGAAGGGGTACGACAGCACTTCGTACGCCGCGGACGGTCTGTGGATCGCCGACTACGTCAGCCCGGGCAAGCCGCGGATCAAAGCGAAGTGGCTGATCCATCAGCACACCAGCAACCCTTTGGACAAGAACGTCGCGCAGTTCGAGAACCGTGACGCGCTCAAGAAGTGGGCCGCTGGTGGGAGGGAGTGAGGGGGCGTGAACCGGGTGGGGCTTCCGGGGCGATAGATGGGGCGTGAGACTGTTCCGCCCCGTGGGGGCAGATCGAGGCGATGACGCCGGCGTTGACGGTGGCCACGGCGATGGCGCTTGTGGTCGCGGTGGCGATGGTGAAGGCATCGGGGGTGAAGACGACGGTGTCCTGTTGCGTGCTGTCGCGCTGGGGGATCAGGCCGCGCTGGCCACGTACTACGACCGGCACGCCGGGTGGCTGCACGCTCGGCTGACGCGGCGCTGCGCGGACCCGGAGACCGTGCGCGAGGTGCTTCAGGACACCTTCGTCACGGTGTGGCGGTCCGCGGGCGCGTACCGCGCCGGGCCGCAGCGTGGTGGAGCGTCCGGCGGCTGGCTGTGGGTGATCGCCGCGCGTCGGCTGGTGGACGCGCGGCGCGCGCACGCCCGCGCCGAACGCGTCGGACAGGTGCCGCCGGAGCCCGCCCCGTCCGCCGAGGAGCGCGCGCTGGCCGGGCTGGAGTACGGGGACGTGGGCACCGCTCTGCGCCGTATCCCGCCCGAACTGCGCGAGGTACTGCGTGCCACGGTCGTCGACGGCCTGACCACCCGCGAGACCGCGTGCCTGCTCGGCATACCGGAGGGCACGGTCAAGACCCGCGCCATGCGCGCCCGGCGCGAACTGCGCGCCGCGCTGGCCCAGCTGCACGGCAGTGACGTTTCGTTGGGAGGGCTCGCGTGACGGGCAGGTTGTTCGAGGGGGCGGAGGCTTCCGTCCCGGCTGGGCCGGTTGCCGGTCATGCCTTCTGGCATGTGGATGTGGCGATGGGGGCGCGGTACGCGGACGGGGCGCTCTCGGAACCCGAGGCGTGGTCCCTGGAGAAGCACGTGGAGGGCTGCGCCCGGTGCGCGGCCACGGTATCGGCCGCGGTGCGTGCCACGGCGCCTGCCGGAGCGCTGCTGGGTGAGGTACGGGGAGCACTGCTGGATCAGGTACGGGGAGCGCTACCGGCCGGGGTACGAGGAGTAGTGCTGCCGGCCGGGGTCGCTGGTACGGCGACGGATGCCGATGTCCGTTCGGTGACGGATACTGCTGCGGCTGCGGCTGCCGATGCCGATGTGACTGCGGGGCGTTTGCCGCCTTCGCCGCGTCCGGCCGCTCCGCTCCCCCGGCGTCCCGCCATCGCCTTCCCCCGGCCGCTCGCCGCTGCCCTCCCCCGGCGCCTCACCCGTGTCCTCTGGTCGGCCGGGCCCGCCCTTCGGGGGTCGTGGCTGATCGCCTTGCTGGTGGTGTGCGCGGGAGCCGCCGGGCTGGCGTACGGCGCCGGATTCGGCGGTGCGCGGCCACTGTTGCTCGCGCTCGCGCCCGTACTGCCGGTGGCCGGCGTTGCCTTCTCGTACGGGCCGTACGCCGATCCGATGTACGAGATCAGCGCCGCGTCGCCGTCCTGCGGGCTGCGGCTGGTCCTGACCAGGGCCGCGGCCGTCCTCGGGGTGAGCCTGCCGCTGCTCACGGGGGTGAGCGCCCTCCTGCCGGGGACGCCCGGCCTGCCCGGCGCCGCGGCCTGGCTGCTGCCCGGCCTGGCGCTGACGCTGGGCGCGCTCGCGCTCGGTTCGTACATCGGGTGCCGGGCGGCCGCCGGGATTGTCGCGGCGGGCTGGTCATCGGCTGTCCTGCTGCCGGTGCTCGCGGCCCGGTCCGGCGGCAGCGGCGGTGCCGGGGCATTTCCGGTACGGGAACTGGCGGAGCAGTTGGGGCGGTACCTCTCCGGGGGTGTGACGCAGGGGGGTTGGGCCGCGGCTGCCGCTCTGTGTGCGGGGCTGGTCCTGTTGCGCCGCGACCGGTTGGAGGCCGCGTGAGGACGGAATCCGGGCGCGGTGGCGGATCGGTGGGGCTCGTGGGGCTGGTGGGCCGGAAGAGGCCGGTAGGGCCGAGGGGAGCGAGGGGCGCGGGCACCCCCGGCGAGAGCCCCGCGGGCGGCTACGGAAGCACCACCGACGCAAGAGCCCACGGAATGGCGGACGAGAAGGCTGCGGACGAGAACACCATGGCTACGAACATCAGGTCGACGAACACCACGCACGTCTCCGGGCTGACCATCCGGCACCGCAGGACCGTCGCCCTCGACGGTATCGACCTCGACTTCGGCCCGGGAGTGCACGGCCTCCTCGGGCCCAACGGGGCCGGCAAGACATCCCTGATCCGGGTGCTGGCGACGGTTTCCCGGCCGAGTGACGGACGGGTCGTCCTACTGGGCAACGACCTGTCCGGGCACCGCGAGCTGACGGCCGCCCGGCGCCGGATCGGCTATCTGCCGCAGGACTTCGGGTGCTACCCGGGGTTCACCGTGCGGGACTTCGTCGCGTACGTGGCGTGGCTGAAGGAGATACCGGGCCACGAGGCCGGGGCGGCGGTCGAGCGGGCCGTGGCGCGGGTCGGGCTGGCGGACCGTATCGACGCGAAATTGAAGACCCTCTCCGGAGGCATGGTGCGGCGGGCCGGAATCGCGCAGGCCATCGTCAACGATCCGGACATCCTGCTGCTCGACGAGCCGACTGCCGGAATGGACCCGGAGCAGCGCGTCGAGTTCCGGTCTCTGCTGAAGGAGTTGGGGGCGGACTGCACGGTGGTCGTCTCGACCCACTTGGTGGAGGACGTGGCCGTGGCGTGCAGCGGGGTCACGCTTCTCGAAGGCGGCCGGGTGGTCTACAGGGGTACGCCGGAATCGCTCGCGGCGGAGGGAGCGGCGGCCGGGCGTGGAGCGACGTCACAGCGCGAAACGGCAGTCGGGCCTGGGACGCCGACCGGCGATGTTCCAGCGGGCGGCCTGGGCGGCAGCCCCGTCGAGCGCGGCTACACCGCCGTCCTCCGCGCTTACCGTGCCAGCCGCCGAGCACCCGTCACGGCGCCTTCCACCACCTCCCCAGGAGCAGTCCGATGACCGCCACCACCCCCACCAAGACCACGGGCGCAGCCACCGAGGCGCACCCCGCGGCTGCGGGCCCGGCTCCCCACCACCACCCCCTTCGTACTGAGGCGCGCGCCGGTATCGCCCCCTGGGCCGTGCTCGCTGTCTTCCTCACACTCGCGGTGGCTGTGGCGGTGCAGGCGGAGCACTGGCAGGGCAGTTGGGGCAGGGCCCGGCTTGAGCTGCACGCCGCGGCCACGATGCTCGGCGGGCCCCTCGCCGCCGCGATCGGCTGCTGGCACGGCGGCCGGGAGCGCCGTTCACGTACGGCCGATCTGCGGATCTCCGCTGCCAGGAGCCGGCTCGCGCAGTTCGCGGTCGCCGCTCTGCCCGTTGTCCTGGCCGTGGTTCTCGGGTACGTGCTCGCCGCCGCCGGCACGCTGCTGGCGTCGTGGCCGTACACGTCGGCGGGGCGGCCCCTCGTGCTGCCGCTGGTGGCGGACGCGGTGTTCCTCGCCGCGACCAGCGCCGCGGCGATGGTCGTCGGGCAACTCGTACGGTGGCGGCCGGCCGCGCCCGTGCTCGCCGGTCTCGTGTACGTGGCGCTCGCCGTCCCCGCATACCGGGCCTCGGCGGTGCGCTTCGTTAGCCCGTCCGTCGAGGCCGGTGTCGGCGAAGAACTGCCCGTCTGGTGGCAGCCGGTGGCGATGGCCGGGTGGACGGGCGGGCTCGCCCTGGCCGTGGTCCTCGCGTACGCCGCAAGCCCGGCGCGTCGCCGGTGGGCCGCGCTGCTTCCGCTGGCCGTCGCGGTGTGCGCTGCCGTGTCCCTCGTACGGGTGGGAGACGGCGCGTGGCGCCCGGACCCGGCTGCCGGGCGCCAGGTGTGCGACGGCGGGTCGCCTCAGGTGTGCGTCAGCGCCCTGGACGCGGATCTGCTGCCGCAGGTCTCCCGGGCCCTGTCGGGCGTCACGGGCCGACTGGCCGGGGTCCCGAACGGTCCGGTCCGCTTCGAGGGGCTGCCGCGCCAGTCGCGCCGCGACGAGGCCGACCTGCCGCAGCTCTTCCTGGGACAGAGCGTCGTACGGGGCGAACTGACCGATCCGGAGCGGTACGCCTGGGAGGCCGCGGCCGGGCTGGCCGGGCGCCGTGAGTGCGGCGGCGCCGCTCCGTTCGGCCGCGTCGACGCGGCCGTACAGGACTGGCTGGTCTCCAACGGACTCGGCGACCGCCGTCGGGCGGCCTGGGCACGGGTGCTCCGGGAGCGGGGCGACAAGGAGTCCGTCGCCGCGGCCGAGGAGGGCGAACGGGCCCTTCGCCATCTCGCGTCGATGGACGACGACCGGCGGCGCGCCTGGCTGGGCCGGTATTTCGCCTCGGCGGAGAGCTGCGACGCGCGGAAGGTTCCTCAGCTGTAGCGGGTGGCCCCTTCCCGTCACCGGTAGCCGACACGCCCTACCCCTGGCCTGCCTCCTTCCGCGCGTAGTGCGTGTCGGCGTCGGCGAAGCCCGCGGTGATCAGGTGGCCGGGGTAGTGGACGGGTTCGGTGCCGGCCGGCAGCCGGTCGCGGAGGACGGCGTACGGGCCCGCGGCGGTGATGCGGCCTGCCTCGCAGATCAGCAGCCCGTCGGGGTCGTGGACGAGAGCTTCCGCGGTGGCCATGTGCGGGCGGGTACCCGTTCCGGGTGGGGGTGGATCTGGCGTACGTCAGCGGGGCGGGCGTGCCGTACAGCCGAACGGGTCGGGTATCGGCCGCGGGCGACAGAGACGGGGGCGGGGACGGCAAGACTGTCTCCGGGCCGGGGAACGGGTCGGCTCCAGGCCGGAGATCGGCTTCGGGCCGGAGATCGGCTTCGGGCCGGGGATCGGTCCGGGTCCGGTGCCGACGCGGCACCGGCAGCCGTTCGGCTGCCGTGCGGCATCCGGTGGACGGTCTAACGGTGGCCGAAGGCAGTCGAGGACGGTCGATGACAGCCGAGGACAGTCGAGGAACAGGGGCCGAATGGGTGGAAGTGCGGGCAGGGGCGCGGGCGGGCGTGGCGCGGGCCGGAGGGCCGGGTGGTACGGCGTACGGGCGGTGGCGGCGGTGCTGGTCCTGACGGGGCTGACGGTGGGCGGGCCCGCCCTCGCGACGCCTGCGGGCGCGCGCCCGGGGCTGCCGGACGCCACGCGGGCGGCCCACGCGGAACACGCCGCGCGGGCGGCCCTGGCGCCACACGCCGCTCGGAAGGAACGCGCGGTCCGGGCGCCGGGCGCCGCCCATGTCCCCCGGGACGTCGAAGCGACCCGGGCGGCCGTCGTCCGGCTGGTCAACCGCGAGCGGGCGAGGGCCGGATGCCGTCCCGTACGGGCGCACCGTACGGTCACGAGGGCCGCGCAGCGGCACAGCGACCACATGGCGCGCGACGGCTCGCTCTCCCACCGGGAGCGCGGCGGCTCGGGGCCCGGCAGCCGGCTCTCGGCGGTCGGGTACGACTGGCGCCGGGCGGGCGAGAACATCGCGCGCGGCCAGCGCGGGGCCGCCGAGGTGGTCCGGGCGTGGGCGCGCAGTCCGGAGCACCGGGTGGTGCTGGCCGACTGCACGTTCCGGCACGCGGGAGTGGGGGTCAACAGCGGTACCGCCGACCGGGGCCCCTGGTGGACGCTGCTGCTGGCTCTTCCGGATTGACGGGATGCGGGGGCTGCGGGCTGCGGGCCAGGGGCTGCGGACTGCTTGAGGCGGAGCCTGACGGGCTTGGGGCGGGGCATCGCGCGAGTCTGATGGGCTTGAGGCGGGTCTGACGGGCTTAGGGCGGGGCTTTGGGGGGCTCTTAGGGGGGCGGAGCCTGACGGGCCTGAGGCCGGCCTGGACGGGGCCGGATTCCGCGAACCCAGCCCCCGAAGGGCCCGGCCCCCAACGCCGCCCCCGTACCGGAAGCGGCCCCCATCCCCCGTACCGGAAGCGCCCCCGCCCCGTACCGGAAGCTCCCCCGCTGTCGAACCTCAAGCGCCCCCATCAGCGCACCGAAGACACCACACCCCCACCCGAACCACCCTCACCACGTGCACCATCCGCACCACCCACAGCAGCACCCCGCCGCGCCCGAACAACCCGTTCCGCCAGTTCACCGAACAGCAGGCCGAAGGCGGCCCACAGAACGAGCTGGACGGCGAGCGCGGAGACCCGGAACTTCCACAGCAGCAAGGCGGGGAAGTCGGCGGGGAGTTCGTTGACGGCCGGCAGGAAGGCGTAGGCGAGTCCGACGGCCACGGCGAAGGCGGCCAGGGCGGCGACCGTCGCGTACCAGGTGCCCAGGCGGGGTGCGAGCCGCTTGCCGAGGATGACGGCGGCGACGGTCAGCAGCACGCTGAGGGCGATCATCAGGAAGTACAGCGCGGTGCGCTTGCCGATGGAGTCGGGGTCGCCGACGGACGGCGGGTTGGCCGGGTATTTCAGGAACGGTACGAGGTAGACCGCGGCGAAGGCGGCGCCGGAGAGCAGCAGGGCGGTGGCGCGGGGGCCGAAGCGGCCGGCGCGGCCCAGCGCGAAGCAGTAGGCGAGGGCGGCGATGCCGCCGAGCGCGACGCCGTACACCAGGACGCCGGTGGCCAGGCCCGCGGTGGACTGCACCGTACGGCTGACGACCTCCGCCTCGTGTTCGTGGGCGTGTGCGTCCTCGAAGGCGATGGCGGCGTCGACCTGGGGCTCGCCCAGCAGGTAGGCGACGAGCAGGGCGAGCAGGCCGGCGGCGAGGCCGGCCGCCATGCCGCGCACCAGGAGGGATCTGACGGTGACGGAGTTCATGTACGACATTCCCCCGGTCAGTGGCAGGGGAAGCCGAGCAGGTGGCGTCCGTCGTGGACCCACTCGTGCACGTCGGTGCCGGAGAGCAGTGCGGTGGCGCCCTGTTCGGCGCCGACGAAGTAGAGCAGGACGAGCATGAGGATGCCGCCGAAGACCGCCCACGGCAGGACCGTCCTGACGGGGAGGGTGGCGGGTGCGGCGGGGCCGGTGGTCGGCGGTGCGACGGACTGGGCCATGACAGAACCTCCTGGGGAACTCGCGTCCCGGTCGGGGAGTCGGGACGACAGGACGGGTCTGGCTCGTCCGGTGGCCCCGTACGGGACCGGTCCGGGCTCACAGTGGCGCGACCGCGCCGGAATTCCACCGGCTTCCGTCATGTCATCGTCAATAATCATCGGGAACGTACCGCGTGGCGGAGGCCGGGCCAAGAGCCCCCGGGCCACCGGAAAGGCGCACGGCGGCGGGCGAGCGCCCCGCTGGTTGCCTTGTGCGCCCTCAGGTTTCCCTGGTCGGGAGAGGTGCGCATGACAACTCGGGTGATGTTGGTCTCACCGGCCTTCGACGACGCCCTGCGCGCGGTGCGCTTCCCGGCCGACGAGCCGCTGACGCCCGGCGGGCTGCGCCGCGCCCGCGCCGTACGCGCCACTGCCGCCGCGCTGCCCGCCGACCGGGCCCTGACCTCCCCTTCCGCGCGCTGCCGGGAGACGGCGGAGGCACTCGGTCTGCGGGCGGTCCCGGACGCGGGCGCGGCGGGGTGCGCGATGGGCCGCTGGCAGGGCCGGACGCTGGACGAGGTGCTGGCCGCCGAACCCGCGGCAGTCACGGCCTGGCTGTCCGGCCCGGACAGCGCGCCGCACGGCGGCGAAACGCTCACACGGCTGCTCGGCCGGGTGACGGACTGGCTGGCGGGCCTCGCGGCGGAGGGCGGCCGGGTCGTGGCCGTAGTGGAGCCGGACGTCGTACGTGCGTCCGTGGTGTGCGCCCTGGGGGCTCCGCCCTCGTCCTTCTGGCGGGTGGACGTACCGCCGCTGGCCCTGACCGTGCTGAGCGGGCGGGACGGGCGGTGGAACGTCCGGGTCACGGGGGAACTCGGCGGGGAGGCGGTTTCCGCGGGGGCGTGTCCTCCGGGGGCGTGACCGTCGGGGCCGTGTCCCCCGGGGGGCGTGACCGTCGGGGCCACGACCGTCAGGGCCGTACCCCTCGGTCTCAAGACCGCCAGGGCCGTACCCCTCGGCCTCAAGACCGCCAGGGCCGCACCCCTCGGTCTCATGACCGCCGGGGCCGTCGGTACCGGGCCGCTCTCCGCCCCCGGCCAGGGCGGCCCCCCATAATCCTCACCCGGCCCCGTACGTACCGCCGTATCCTGGTTCGAGACGTGGTGTTGCACATGGGTTGCAATAACGAGACCGGTGACGAAGGAGCGGTGCCGTGGCATCTCCAGGCTCTCCAGTGGTGCTGGGGATCGAGTCCTCCTGCGACGAGACCGGGGCAGGCCTGGTCCGGGACGGGAAGCTGCTCGGGCACGCGGTGGCGTCCAGCATGGACGAGCACGCGCGCTACGGCGGCGTCGTACCGGAGATCGCGGCCCGCGCGCACGTGCACTCCCTGACGCCGGTGGTCCGCCGCGCCCTCGACGACGCGGGCCTGACCATGTCCGACATCGGCGCGGTGGCCGTGACCACCGGCCCCGGCCTGTCGGGCGCCCTCCAGGTCGGCCTGGCCGGCGCCAAGGGTCTGGCGTACGGGCTGGGCGTGCCGCTGTACGGGGTGCACCACCTCGCCGGGCACGTCGCCGCCGACACCCTGGAGCACGGCCCGCTGCCCGACCCCTGCATGGTGCTGATCGTCTCCGGCGGGCACACGTCCCTCCTCCTGGTACGGGACCTGGCGCGCGACCCGATCGTGCACCTCGGCGACACCCTCGACGACGCCGCCGGGGAGTGCTTCGACAAGGTCGCGCGGGTCTTCGGCCTGCCGTACCCGGGCGGCCCCGCGATCGACCGGGCCGCGCGCGAGGGCGACCCGAAGGCCGTCGCGTTCCCGCGCCCGCTGACCGGGCCGCGTGACGATCCGTACGGCTTCTCCTTCTCCGGCCTGAAGACGGCCGCCGCGCGCTGGGCCGAACGGCACTCCGGCGGCGAACTGCCCGTCGCGGACGGCGCGGCCTCCCTCCAGGAGGCGGTCGCCGACGTGCTGACCCGCAAGGCCGTCGCGGCCTGCAAGGAGCACGGTGTGGGCACCCTGGTGGTGGTGGGCGGCGTCGCCGCCAACTCGCGCGTACGGTCCCTGGCCGAGGAGCGCTGCCAGGCGGCGGGCATCACGTTGCGCGTACCGCCGCTGCGGCTGTGCACGGACAACGGCGCGATGATCGCCGCCGTCGGTGACCTGCTCGTCCGGGCGGGCGCCGAGCCGGCGCCGCTGGACCTCTCGATCGACCCGTCGGCGCCGCTGGAGTACGCGGCCCTGCACCCGGTCGCCAGGGCGGCGCGGGCCGCAGCGGCGACGGCCGCCTGACGGCCGGGCGACCGCCGCCCGACGGACCGACCGCGACCGCCCCTTCCGCCTCCCCCGACCGCCCGGAGCCTCCTTTGCGTACCGCCGAGATCCGCCGCCGCTTCCTCGACTTCTTCGCCGAGCGCGGCCACACCGTCGTCCCCAGCGCGCCGCTGCCGACGCCGGACCCGACGCTGCTGTTCGTCAACGCCGGCATGGTGCCCTTCAAGCCGTACCTGACCGGTGAGGTGGCGGCGCCCTGGCCGCGCGCGACCAGCGTGCAGAAGTGCGTGCGGACCCTGGACATCGAAGAGGTCGGCAAGACCACCCGGCACGGCTCGTTCTTCCAGATGAACGGCAACTTCTCCCTCGGCGACTACTTCAAGGAAGACGCCATCCGCTTCGCCTGGGAGCTGTCCACGAAGCCCGTCGCCGACGGCGGATACGGCCTGGACCCGGACCGCATCTGGGTCACCGTGCACCACTCGGACGACGAGGCACGCACCCTGTGGCGGGAGATCTCCGCGCTGCCCGAGGAGCGGATCGTCTCGCGCGGCGACGAGGACAACTTCTGGTCGATGGGCGTGCCGGGGCCGTGCGGGCCCTGCTCGGAGCTGTACTACGACCGGGGACCCAAGTTCGGCCGGGCGGGCGGCCCGGAGGTCGACGAGGACCGGTACATGGAGTTCTGGAACCTCGTCTTCATGCAGTACGAGCGCGGCGAGGGCACCGGCAAGTCCGGCTACCCGATCCTCGGGGAACTCCCCCGCCAGAACATCGACACCGGCATGGGCCTGGAGCGGATGGCCACCCTCCTCCAGGGCGTCGACAACCTCTACGAGATCGACGAGACCCGCCCGGTCCTGGACCGCGCCGCCGCGCTCGCCGGGGTCCGCTACGGCGATGACGAGCAGAACGACGTACGGCTGCGGGTGGTCGCCGACCACGTCCGTACCGCCCTGATGCTGCTCGCCGACGGCACCACCCCCGGCAACGAGGGCCGCGGCTACGTGCTCCGCCGCATCCTGCGCCGCGCCGTCCGCTCGATGCGCCAGCTCGGCTACGAGGACCGGGCGCTGCCCGAGCTGCTGCCGGTCGCCCGCGACTGCATGGCGCCCAGCTACCCGGAGGTCGCCGAGGCCTACGACCGGATCGCCGGCCAGGCCGCCGGCGAGGAGGACGCCTTCCGCGCGACGCTTCGCCAGGGCACCACCGTGCTGGACACCGCCGTGGCCAAGGTCAAGCAGGAAGGCAGCCGTTCGCTCCCCGGCAAGCAGGCGTTCCTCCTCCACGACACCTACGGCTTCCCCATCGACCTCACCCTGGAGATGGCCGCCGAGCAGGGCGTCGAGGTGGACCGCGAGGGCTTCGCGGCGCTGATGCGCGAGCAGCGCGAGCGGGCCCGCGCCGACGCCCGCGCCCGCAAGTCCGGTGGCGCGGTGGACACCTCGGCGCTGCGTACGGTCCTGGACGAGCACGGGCCGACCGACTGGCGTGCCTGGGACACGCTGGAGACGGACGCCGAGGTACTGGCCGTCCTCGGCGCCCAGGGGCCCGTACCGGTGGCCCGCGAGGGCGACATCGTCACCGTCGTCCTCGACCGCACCCCCTTCTACGCCGAGTCCGGCGGCCAGGACAGCGACGCCGGCCGGCTGTCCGGCACTTCGGTGGAGGCCGAGGTCCTGGACGTGCAGCGGCCGCTGCCCGGCCTGGTCGCCCACCAGGTACGCGTCACCGCGGGCGAACTCGCCCTGGGCGACGCCCTGCACGCGGCCGTCGACCCCGAGTGGCGGCTCGGCGCCCGCCAGGCCCACTCCGGTACGCACGTGCTGCACGCCGCGCTGCGCGAGATCCTCGGCCCGACGGCCCTCCAGTCCGGCTCGTACAACCGGCCCGGCTACCTGCGCCTGGACTTCCCGTGGCGCGGCGGCCTGTCCGCCGCCACCCGCAGCGAGGTCGAGGAGGCCGCCAACCGGGCGCTCCGCCGCGACCTGCCGGTGGGCGTGAAGTGGATGACGCTCCCGGAGGCCAAGGAGCTGGGCGCGCTCGCGCTGTTCGACGAGACGTACGGCGAGAAGGTGCGGGTCGTCGAGATCGGCGGTGCCTGGTCGCGCGAACTGTGCGGCGGTACGCACGTGTCGCACGCCTCCCAGGTCGGGGTCGTCGCCCTGACCGCCGAGTCCTCCGTCGGCGCCGGGATGCGCCGCCTGGAGGCGTCCGTCGGCATCGAGGGCTTCGGCTACCTCGCCCGCGAACGCGACCTCGTCGCCCAGATCGCCGAACAGATCCAGGCGCCGCGCGCGGAACTGTCCGAGCGGGTGGCCGGGCTGCTGGAGCGCCTGAAGGCGAGCGACCGGGAGAACCAGCGGCTCCGGCAGCAGGCCACCGTGGCGCGCGCTGCGGGGCTCGCCGACTCCGCCGTGCAGGCCGGCGGCTTCCGGGTGGTCACCGCCACCGCGGACGGCGGCGCCGACGAGGCCCGCGCACTGGCCATGGCCGTACGGGACCGGCTGCCCGCCGGACAGCCCGCCGCGGTGGCCGTGGGCTCGGCCACGGACGGCAAGGCGGCCCTGGTGGTCGCCCTGAACAAGTCCGCCAAGGAAGCGGGCGCCTCGGCTTCCGACCTGGTCAAGCGCGCGCTCAACGGCCGCGGCGGCGGCTCCCCCGAACTGGCCCAGGGCGGCGGCCTGGCTGCCGACCAGCTGCCGCGGACGCTGGCCGCGCTGCCGGGGCTGCTCGGGGAGTAGTCGGGAGGTGACGCGGGCGGGCGTTCCCCGGTGTGGGCCGTCCCCGCCCGCCGCCGTACGCCGTCAGTCCGTCGCCGTCAGCGGTCCGTACGCGTCCGGGCGGCGCGTGGTGAGGAACGGGAAGAGCTCCAGCCAGTCGCGGCGGGCGTCCAGGTCGAGGTCGGCCACCAGGACGGCGGGTTCGTCGCGGGGGGCCTGGGCCAGGACCCGGCCGTAGGGGTCGACGATGAAGGAAGAGCCGTAGAAGGTGAGCGGACCCTCGGTGCCGATGCGGTTCGGGACGACCATGAAGGTGGCGTTGGCGACGGCGTTGCCGGTGATCACCTTCTGCCACAGCGGCCGGGTGTCGAAGCCGGGGTGGCCGGGCTCGGAGCCGATGGCGGTCGGGTAGACGAGGACGTCCGCGCCGGCCAGCGAGTAGGCGCGGGCGAGTTCCGGGAACCACTGGTCCCAGCAGGTGGGCAGGCCGAAGGTGGCGTTCTCGACGGCGTACGTGGGAAAGGCGTCGGGGGCGGCCGGGCCGGGGCGGAACCAGTGGTCCTCGTAGTAGCCCTCTGACACGGGGATGTGCGTCTTGCGCGTACGGGCGGCGAGGGTGCCGTCGGGGGCGACCAGGACGGCGGTGTTGTAGCCGAGGCCGTCGGGGGTCACCGCGCCGTCGGGGCCGGGGGCGGGGTCCGCCCGCTCGTACAGGGACGCGTGCACGTGTACGCCGTACTCGCGGGCGGCCTCGGCGGCGAAGGTGACGGTGGGGCCGGTGCGCAGCTCCTCCGGCTCGGCGGGCTCGGGGTGGTCGGCCTTGCGGACCACCGCGAAGTACGGGGAGAGGGTCAGCTCCTGGAGGCAGACGACGCGGGCGCCTTCCGCCGCGGCCAGCCGGATGCCTTCGTTGAGGGCGGCGCGGTGTTCGGCGGGGTCGCGGTGCCAGCGCTGCTGGACGAGGGCGACGCGCAGCGGGGCGCGCTCCGCCGGGCGGGTGCGGCTGGGCGAGGCGGGCGGGGTGAGGGCCGTGATCACACGCATGGGGGCTCCCGGGGGAGGTGCGGGGGGGTGGGGATGAGGTGAGGCGGACGCGTTTCAGGGATTGCCGGAACGTTCCGGCACGAGGCAATGTACGACTGCCGGAACGTTCCGGCAAGGGGTGGAAGCGGCTCCGGGGTGGCTACGGGCCGGTGCCGCCGAAGGCGCGGGGCGCCGGTGGGAGCACCGGCAGAGGCACGGCGAAGGCATCACGCCCGCACCGGTGAAGGCACCGCGTCCGCACCGGCGGGGGCACCGGCGAAGGCACCCCGTCCGCACCGGTGGGCGCCCTCCCCCGTACGTCTAGACTTGCGCCCCGTGACCAGCCGCCGCACCGTGACCCTGCTCGACGTCGCGCGGGCCGCCGGGGTCTCCAAGAGCACCGTCTCCGACGCGCTCCAGGGCTCCGGCCGGGTGGCGGAGGACACCCGCCGCCGGGTCCGCGCCACCGCCGACCGGCTGGGCTACCGGCCCAACAGCGCCGCCCAGCGCCTGCGCCGGGCCGGCGCCGGCGCGATCGGCCTGCACCTGCCGCGCACCGCGACCCGGCTGGACTACTACATGACGCTCGCCTTCGGGGCGGTGACGCGCGCCCAGGAGGACGGTCTGGACATGGTGCTGCTGGCCCCGGACGGCGGGTCCGCCGGGCGGCTCGCCTCACGGGTGGACGGCCTGCTCGTGATCGACCCCGATGCCGCCGACTCCGCCGTGTCCGGCCTGTTCGAAGCGGGTCTGCCCGTCGTCACCGGCGAGCGCTACCCCGGCCCGGCGCCATCCCCTTCCGGTGCGGTGGTCTGCGACAACGCCGCCTCGCTGACCGCGCTGCTGGACCACCTGCGCGAGTCCGGCGCCCGCCGCCCGGCCCTGCTCGCGCCCGCCGGCTCCTCGGCGTGGGCCACCGCGCTGCGCGAGACCGCGGGTGCCTGGGGCCGTGCGCACGGGTGCGAGGTCGCCGTACGGACCGTGCCGTTCGCCGCCACGCCCGACGAGGCGGCGCAGACCGTCACCGGTCTGCTGACGGCCGAACCCGCCGTCGACGCGGTGGTCTGCGCGCCCGACGGCGCCGCCGCCGGCGTGCTGGGCGCCGCCGCCGCACTCGGCCGTACGGCCGGCCGGGATCTGCTCGTCGCCTCCTGTGTGGACGGCGCGGCCCTGCGCGCCTGCACGCCGCCCGTGACGGCGATCGACCTGCGCCCGGACGCGTACGGGCGCGCCTGCGCCGCCCTGCTCTGCGACATCCTGGCCGGCCGCGCCGCGCCCCGGACCGTCCGCCACCACGACTGGTCGCTGCGGGTACGGGCGTCGAGCGGCCCCTCGTAGCGCACCGCCCGCCCTGCGCGGCACCCGGCCCGCCCCGGCCCCAACCGGTCGCAACACGACGGATTCCGCCGGCCGTCCGGTCGCTTCACGTCACCTTCCGCCTGATCCCGTCCTCACGGCCGCCCCGCCGCGCCCGGCGCGCGAGCGCCACTACCTTGGGCCTCCTCGCATGGACGGTGATGCTCATGGCGTTCGGCTCCGCCGGGCCGCGTGGCGGGGCGCTGCCCGCCGAAGTGACGGGCTTCGTCGGCCGATCGGCCGAACTGGACACCGCTGAGCGCTTGTTGGGCCGGGCTCGACTCGTCACGCTGCTGGGCCCCGGCGGCGTGGGCAAGACCCGCCTGGCGCTGCGGGCCGCGGCGCGGGCCGCCGGCAACCACGCGTACGGCGCCCGCCTCGTCGACCTGTCCGGCCTGCGCGACCCGGGCCGGCTGCCGCACACCGTCTCCCGCGCGCTCGGACTGCCCGTACGGTCCACGGTTTCGCCGGTGGATGCGCTGACCGCGTACCTGGCCGAACGCGAACTGCTGCTGGTCCTGGACACCTGCGAGCACCTGCTCGACGCCTGCGCCGCCCTGACCGGCCTGCTGCTGCCCCGGGCCCCGGGCCTGACGGTGCTGGCCACCAGCAGGCAGGCGCTCGACGCGCCCGGCGAGCACGTCCTGCCCGTACCGCCGCTGCCCCTCCCCGTGCCCGGCGGCACGGGCGACAGCGACGCACTGGCCCTGCTCGTCCAGCGGGCCGCCGCCGTCGCGCCCGGCTTCGCCCTGACCGACGACAACCGCGCGCAGGCCGCCGCGCTCTGCCACCGCCTGGACGGCCTGCCGCTCGCCATCGAACTGGCGGCCGTACGGCTGCGGGCCCTGCCGCTCGACCGGCTCCCGGCGCTGTCCGGCGGCACCTTGGCGCTGCTCGGCCTCGGCCGTCCGGCGTTCCCGTCGCGGCACCGGACGCTGCGCGCGTCGGTGGACTGGAGCCACGAGCTGTGCACGCCCGCCGAACGGCTGCTGTGGGCGCGGCTGTCCGTCTTCGCCGGGCCCTTCGGCCTGGCCGCCGTCGAGGCGGTGACCACGGACGCGGAGCTGCCCGCGCACACCGTCCTGGACCATCTGGCCGGGCTCACCGAGAAATCGGTCGTCCTGCGTCCGGACGAGCGGGGTGACCGCTACCGACTGCCCGTCCACCTGCGGGAGTACGGCGCCGAGCGGCTGCGCGCGGACGGCGGGGCCGAGCCGGTCCGTCGCCGCCACATCGCCCACTTCCACGGACAACTGGCGGCGTTCGCGGCCGACTTCGCCGCACCGGACCAGCTCACCCGCTACCGCGCCCTGGCCGCGGACCGCCAGAACCTGCACGCCGCACTCGAATACGCCCTGGCCGACGGCGTTCTGCTGGACCTGACCGCCGTCATGTGGACCTACTGGCTGTGCGCCGGACAGCCCGCCGAGGCCACCACCTGGATGGCCAAGGCCCTGCGGGAGCGCCCGGAACCGTCACAGGAACGGGTCATGACACTCGCCTGGTGCTCGATGTTCACCGGGAACCAGGGTGACCGGGCCGGTGCCTCGGTCCTCGCGGCGGAGGCGGTCGACACCGCCGGCCGCCTGGGGGACGCGCGCGCCTCCGCGTGGGCCGCGCTCGCCGCCTCCGCCGCGCGGTTCCACCACGGCGGCCCGGAGCAGGGCCCGGCCCACGTCCGGGCCGCGGGCGCGCTGATGCGCACGGCCGGGGACCGGGTGGGCGTACGGATCGCCGCCCTGCACCTGAGCTTCGCCCACCTCCTCGCCGGACAGCCCGCGGCGGCGCTCGCCACCGCGCACACCACCCTCGAACTGCTCGGCACGGGCAGCGAGGAGTGCTACGTCCAGGGCTCCCAGCTGTCCACGTGCGGCTTCGCGCACATGCTGCTCGGCGCGCCGACCGAGGCCGCGCACGCGCTGCGCCGCGCCGTACGCCTCAAGGGCTGCCTGGAGGACGTGCTCGGCGTGGCGGCCGCGGCGGAACTGCTCGCCTGGCTCGCGGCCGACGAGGGGCGGGCCCGGCGGGCGGCCCGGCTGTTCGGTGTGACCGCCACGCTGTGGCGGCGCGTCGGGCCGCATCCGATGGTCGGCAACGCGCAGTTGCAGGCCCTGCACGAGCGGTACGAGCAGCGGACGCGCACGGCGCTGGGGGCCCGGCGGTTCGCCGCGCTGTGCGCGGAGGGCGCGGCGCTCCCGCTCGCCGGCGCCGTACGGTACGCCGCCGAGGACGAGCCGGACCCGCCCGGACCGGCCCGCCACCGGGCCCTCACGGCCCGCGCCGCCCTCGTCCCCGGCACCCTGACCCGGCGCGAGCGGGAGGTGGCGGGGCTGGTGGCCACCGGGCTGTCGAACCGCGAGATCGCCGAGCGCCTCGTCATCTCCAAGCGCACCGTCGACGCCCATGTCGAGCACATTCTCGGCAAGCTGGGCTACTCCTCACGGACCCAGGTCACGGCGCTGCTGACCGGGGACGGGGCGCCGGAGAGCGGCTGAGGGCCGGGGTACGCGCCGGAGCCGGGACGCACGGCGATGCCGGGGTGCGCCCCGGCTCCAGGGCGTACGCAGGGGCGCGCGCGGACCGGCACCGGCGCGCGGGGCGTGCTTCCCGAGCAGGCGCGCACCGCACCTAGGTATACCGATTCCGTACGGCTACCGATGCCCGGACGGTACCGGCCGTTCCAGGCTGGCGGTCCCCGCGCACCGACGTGCGCGGGCCCCCACCGCGGAGGCACGGGCCCATGCACAAGCCCCGGATACACCGGCCGGCCGCGCCGGTCGGCCGAGACGCCGCGGCCGCCGCACTCGAAACACGGCTGCGGGCCCAGCGCCTGGTGACGGTGACCGGTCCGGGCGGGATGGGCAAGAGCGCCCTGGCCGCCGAGGTCGCGTACCGCATGGCGGCGGCGGGCCGGTGGGCGGCGGTGGGCTTCGGCGACCTGGCCGCACTGGACGACCCCGGCCTGCTGCCGCACCATCTCGCGCGCGCCCTGCGGCTCGACGGCGACCCCGCCCGCCCGCAGCTCGACGCCCTGGCCCGGACGGTCGGCACCCGGCCGGTGCTGCTGGTCGTGGACACCTGCGAGCGGCTCGCCGACGCCTGCGCCGAGGTCTTCGCGCGGCTGGTGGCCGAGTGCCCCGGCGCGCACGTCCTGGCCACCAGCCGCGTCGCGCCGGGCGCGCCGGACGGCGCGTTCCCGCTGCGCCCGCTGACGCTCGACGCGGCCACCACCCTGTTCCGGGCGGAGGCACGGCAGTTCGGCGCCGAGGACATCGGCCCGGGGCCGGCCCGCGAGATCTGCCGTCTGCTGGACGGACTGCCGCTCGCCGTACGGACGGTGGCGGCGCGGCTGGTCCGGCAGGCCGCGGCGGACCTGCTGGCCGGTCTGTCCCGCCCGGAGTACGTCCTCGATCTGCCCGCCCCCGTCCCCGGCCTCCCCGAGCGCCTGCGCACCCTGCGCGGTTCGCTGCGCTGGAGCCTGCGGCTGTGCACGCCCTTGGAACGGCTGCTGTGGGCCCGGTGCAGCGTCTTCCCGTCCGTCTTCACGGCGCACGACGCGGGCGTGGTGTGCGGGGACGAGCGGCTGCCGCCCGGGGCTCTGGCTGCCGCCTTCGCGGGGCTGGAGCGCCACGCCCTGATCCTGCGGGAGCGGGAACGGGAGGGGATGCCGGGCCCGGAGCGGGAGGGGTTGCCGGGGCCGGAGCCGGAGCCGGGCCCGGAGCCGGTCCGCACGGCCGCGTCGCCGACGTACCCGGCGCCCGGCCCGCCCTTCCGCATGCCGCGCGGCACCCGGGCGTACGGCAGGCAGTGGCTGGTGGAGCTCGGCGAGGAGCGGGAGCTGCTGCGACGCTGTCTGGCGTGGTCGCTCGACCACGGGTGACGGGACGTCACGGCCGCCCGTACTTAGGAGTGTTACGGCGTCCCGTACGCCTCGCCCTCCGCCATCACTCCGGCCAGTCGGAGCCCTTGATCACCTCGACGAAGTCGCCGCGCTCGAAGCCCGGGACGAAGTGGGCGAGGACATCCGCCTTGACGTTGCCGAAGGTGGTCGCGGGCCGGTCCTTGATGCCGTCGGTGAAGGCGGCCAGAATCCGGTTCTTGAAGTCCGGACGCGGGTGCGCCGCGACCACGGCGGCACGCTGCTCGTCGGAGACGGCGTGGTAGCCGATGCCCAGCACGTCCAGTTCCACGCCCCGGGTGACCAGGGCCACCTCGGGGGCCATGTGCAGCGGGATCTCCGGCGTGGTGTGCAGGGCGATCGCCGTCCAGACCCGGTCGGCCGGTTCGCCGGTGATGCCGTGCCGGTGCAGGAAGGCACGGGCCTCGTCGGCGCCGTCGATCTCGAAGCGCTGGTCCGTACGGCGGAACCGTTCGGTCAGCCCGAGGTCGTGGAACATCGCGCCCACGTAGAGAAGTTCCGGGTCGAAGTCCAGCTTCTGCTCCCGTCCGCGCAGCGCCCCGAACAGGAACACCCGGCGGGAGTGGTCGAACAGCAGCGGCGGCGCGGTGTCGCGTACCAGCTGCGTGGCCTCCCTCGTCAGGGCGCTGTCCGGGATGCGTACGCCGGCGATGTCTTCGCTCATGACGTCCTCCTTGGTCTCTTGGTCCGTCGGGCGGTCGGGCGGTCGGGCGGTCGGGCGGTCGGGCGGTCGGGCGACGGTTTCCACTGTCGTCCGGTGCGGCGGGTGATGCCAGGTCCGTACGGACAGGTGGGCCACAGATCCGGACACGGGCCTCCCGCGCCCCCGAGCGCTCCCGCGGGCGGGTGCACACTGACGGCATGTCCCTCTCAGCCCTCCAGCCGCGGATTCGGACATCACGGCGGCCGCCACGGCAGCGGCCGGGGCCGCTCCGACGACGATCGCACCGCCCGAAGGGAGCCGGCGGATGACGCTCCGCGTCGCCTTCCTCGTCTTCGACGGTGTCCGGACGCTCGATGTCAGCGGTCCCGTCAAGGTGTTCCACCAGGCGGCGCAGTTCGGCTGCCCGTACGAGCCGGTGCTCGCCTCCGCCCGCGGCGGCACCGTGACGACGTCCTCGGGCATGGCGCTGGGCGCGACCGTGGCCGCGGCCGACGTCGGCCCCGTCGACACGGTCGTGATCGCCGGGGGCGACCGGCTCGCCGAGGCGCCGCCCGGCGGCGGCGCCGAGCTGCTGTCGGCGGCGTCGGTGCTGGCCGGGCGGGCGGCGCGGGTCGCCTCGGTCTGCAGCGGCGCCTTCGTCCTGGCCGCGCTCGGTCTGCTGGAGGGGCGCCGCGCGACCACGCACTGGCGGCACGCCCAAACGCTCGCCCGGGGCTTCCCCCTCGTACGCGTCGAACCGGACGCGCTGCACATCCGCGACGGCCGGTACTTCACCTCCGCGGGCATCAGCGCGGGCATCGACCTCGCGCTCGCCCTCGTCGAGGACGACCACGGCAGTGACCTGGCCCGGCGGGTCGCCCGCGAACTGGTCGTCTTCATGCAGCGGCCGGGCGGCCAGTCCCAGTTCTCCACGGCCCTGGCCACCCCGCCGGCCCGCAACGGCCTGCTGCGCACCCTCACCGCGGCGGTGCTCGCCGATCCGGCCGCCGACCACAGCCTGTCCGCCATGGCCGCGTCGGCCTCCGTCAGCACCCGGCACCTCACCCGGCTCTTCCGCAGCGAGCTGCACACCACGCCCGCGCGCTGGGTGGAGCGGGTGCGCGTCGACCACGCCCAGCGCCTCGTCCTGGACGGGCTCAGCGTCACCGCGGCGGCCCACCACAGCGGTTTCGGCAGCGACGAGACGCTGCGCCGGGCTTTCGCCCGCCATCTGGGCACGACGCCGACCGACTACCGACGGCGTTTCGGCACGGCGCGCGGGCCCGTTCCGTAGGCGTCGCAAGCCGCGCAACCGTCTCCGTGTCCGCCACCCGCCGGATTCTTTCGTCCATTACGGCTCACGCTGCGTCGCGCCCTGGTTACGCTATTGGGCTCGACGTGTCGCCAGGCGGGCAGGTTTCCCGATGCCGCAGCTTCCCCTGGCCGGGACGGACACCCCGCGCCGCGTCCCGGCCGCAGTCCCCCTCGACCGCTTCTCCCGGCCACTGCGAGGAACGTTTCCTCTCGGCGTCGTGGCGCTCTGCGTCGTCCTCGGCCGCCTGCTCGGCTCGCCCCTCGCCTTCCTCTACCTGCTGCCCGCGACCGCCGCCCTCCCCGCGCTCGGCCGGGCCGGTGCGCCGCAGGTCCTCGCGGCGGGCGCCGCCGCGCTCGCGGGCGTACCGGCCCTCGGCTGGGGGCAGCCCCCGCACCTGGTGCTGGCCGCGTCGGCCGGGGTGCTCGCCGCCACCGCGCTGACCGGCCGGGCCGTGTCCCGGCAGCGCCACCAGGCCACCCGGCTCGACGACCTCGGCCGGCTGGCCCGGGTGACGCAGGCGGCGGTGCTGCCCCGGCCGCCCGAGTCCGTCGGCGGGGTGCGGCTGGACGCGCGGTATCTCGCCGCGACACCCGGCGCCACGGTCGGCGGCGACATCTGCGGGGCGGAGCGCACCCGCTTCGGCGTACGGCTCCTGATCGGCGACGTCTCCGGCAAGGGCCTGGACGTCGTCTCGGCGGCGGCTGAGACCCTGCACATCTGGCGCGAACTGGCCCACCACGAGGCGAGCCTGGCGGGCATCGCGCTGCGCCTGGACACCGCCGTGACCCGCGTCCACCGCAGCGACGGCTTCGTGACCGCCCTGCTCCTGAACGTCGGCGACGACGGCCGGATGGAGGTGCTCAGCTGCGGGCACCCGCCGCCGCTGCTCGTGCGCCGCGGCCGCGCCACCTGGCTGGCCGGCCTGGAACCGGCACCGCCGCTCGGTCTGCTGCGGCTGGCCGGCGACCGGTGCCCGACCGCGGTGTTACGGCCGCGGGCGGGCGACTGGCTGGTGCTGTGCACGGACGGGGTGGCCGAGTGCCGCAACCGGCAGGGGGAGTTCTTCCCTCTCGCCGAGCGGGTGACGGCGCTGTCCGTGCTCGAACCGGAGGCCGTGCTCGACACCCTGGAGGACGACCTCGCCCGCCACCGCGGCGCCTCGGTGCGCGACGACGCGATGCTCCTGCTCATCCGGCCGCCCGTCCGCGAGGAGCCGGACGTACGGGGCGCTACTTCGCGTACGGAGTGAGCGCCGCCGCCACGGTCGCCTCCAGCACCTCGGGATCGGCCCCCGTGCGGGACCGCAGGTTGACCCCGTACGCGAGCAGGGCCAGCAGTTCGGCCCCGGTGTCCGGGTCCACGCCCGGGGCGAGCTGCCCGCGCGCGGCGGCGGTGCGGAGCACCGAGCGCAGCGCGCCAGCCAGCATCTCGTGATGCTCTTCGAGAAGCCGGCGCACGCCGGGTTCGGCGCTGGACGGCCCGGTGTGCGCGTTGGCGACCAGGCAGCCCCAGCGGGCGTACCGGCCCCGGCAGCGCAGGCGGATCAGCTCGGTGAAGAACCCGGTGACGGCGGGCAGGCCTCGGGTGTCCTGTGCCAGCCGCGCGAAGGCGGGCCGGGACCACTGGTCGACGTACCGGCGCAGCGCGGCGAGGTAGAGGTCGTGTTTGCCGCCGAAGGTGGCGTACAGGCTGGAGCGGCTGACGCCGGTGCGGTCGACCACGTCCTGGATGCCGGTCGCGGCGACGCCCCGCTCCCAGAACAGCCGGACCACGGCCTCCAGTGCCGCGTCCGGGTCGAAGTGCTTGATGTCCGGCATCCTCGCGGGCCCGCCGCCTCTCCTCGCACGCTCTCGCGCTTTCTTGAATCAGCTGTTCCAAGATAACGCCGTCCACCCCTTGGCAGCGGCGCCCGCGCCGCCTTAACTTGTAACGACCGTTCCAAGTTCCGCCCGGGTTCCGTACCGGCCTCCGTCCCACGTCCCGTGAACGCCCGCACGCCTCTCAGATCAGGTGGACCAGCCCATGAGCCTCAACGCCGAGTTGCACGCCTTCTACGCCTCCGGCTATCCGCAGCTCCCGGCCGCCGCACGGGCGGTCATGGAACGCGCCGGACGCGAACTGGCCGAGTCCGGACAGGCCGGCGCGGCACCCGGGCCCGGCGCCCAGGCCCCCGACTTCACCCTGCCCGCCGCGGACGGCCGCAAGGTGACCCTGAGCGCCCTCCTGGCCGAAGGCCCGGTCGTGCTCACCTTCTACCGCGGCGCCTGGTGCCCGTTCTGCAACCTCGCGCTCCGGGCCCTCCAGGAGCGCCACGACGCCATCACCGCCCGCGGCGCCCGCCTGGTGGCCGTGTCGCCGCAGGTCCCCGACGAGTCCCTGACCCTCGCCGAGAAGCACGGCCTGGCCTTCGACGTGCTCAGCGACGTGGGCTCCACGGTCGCCGGGCGGTACGGCATCGCCTTCGACCTGCCCGAGGACCTGGCCGCCGTCTACGACTCCTTCGGCTTCGAGATGCAGCGCGTGAACGGCGGGCACCCCCGCACCCTGCCGATCCCCGCCACCTTCGTCATCGACCGCGCGGGTACGGTCCGCTGGTCCTTCGCCGACCCCGACTACGTCAAGCGCGCCGAACCGGCGGACATCCTGGCCGCCCTGGACTCCCTCGCCTGACCCCGTCCACCCCCGGGACCTTGGGAACCCCAGGCGCCCCGGGGCACCCCTCTCTCACTTCACAAACCAACCTAATAGGTGGCAAACCTTCCCGCCCGCCTGAGACCATCCCCCCCATGACCACACGCACCTTCGACGACCTGGTGGCCGAGGCGGAGTCCGTCTCCGTCGAAGGCTGGGACTTCTCCTGGCTGGACGGCCGGGCCACCGAGCAGCGCCCCTCCTGGGGTTACCAGCGCCGCCTGGGCGAGCGGCTGGCGCGGGCCGGCGCCGCGCTGGACATCCAGACCGGCGGCGGCGAAGTCCTGGCGGGCGCCGGGCCGTTGCCGCCCGTCATGGCCGCCACCGAGTCCTGGCCGCCGAACGTCGCGAAGGCGACCGCGCTGCTGCACCCGCTCGGCGCGGTCGTCGTCGCCGACCCGGACGAGCCGCCGCTGCCCTTCGCCGACGGCGCCTTCGACCTCGTCACCAGCCGCCACCCGGCGACCGTGTGGTGGACGGAGATCGCCCGCGTCCTGCGGCCCGGCGGCACGTACTTCGCCCAGCACGTCGGCCCGGCCAGCGTCTTCGAGCTGGTCGAGTTCTTCCTCGGCCCGCAGCCCGAGGAGGTACGGCGCAGGCGCCACCCCGACGACGAGAGCCGGGACGCCGAGGCCGCGGGCCTGGAAATCGTCGGCCTGCGTGCCGAGTCGCTCCGTACGGAGTTCCGTGACATCGGCGCGGTGGTCTACTTCCTGCGCAAGGTGATCTGGATGGTCCCGGGCTTCACGGTGGACCGGTACCGCGACCGGCTCCGTGAACTGGACGCGGAAATCCGGGCGGCGGGGCCGTTCGTGGCCCACTCCACCCGGTTCCTCGTCGAGGCCCGCAAGCCCGGCTGACGGCGCGGGCGCGACGGCCGCGCCCGCCCCCCTCACGCCAGGTCCACCAGCTCCGCGTACTGCCGCCCCCACAGGTCCTCCGTCCCGTCCGGGAGCACCAGCACCCGGTCCGGCCGGAGGGCCTCGACGGCGCCCGGGTCGTGGCTGACCATCACGATCGCGCCGGGGTAGGTGCCGACCGCGGCCAGCACCTCGTCGCGGGAGGCCGGGTCGAGGTTGTTGGTCGGCTCGTCCAGAAGCAGCACGTTGGCGCGCGAGTGGACCAGGCCGGCCAGCGCCAGCCGGGTCTTCTCGCCGCCGGAGAGCACCCGTACCGGCTTGTCCGCGTCGTCCCCGGAGAACAGGAACGAGCCGAGGACGTGCCGGGCCTCGCCGTCGCTCAGGTGCGGCGCGGCGGCGGCCAGGTTCTCCCGGACCGTACGGGACGCGTCGAGCGTGTCGTGCTCCTGCGCGAAGTAGCCCAGCCGCAGCCCGTGCCCGGCCACGACGCGGCCCGCGTCCGGGGCCTCCCGCCCGGCCAGCAGCCGCAGCAGCGTCGTCTTCCCGGCTCCGTTGAGGCCCAGGACGACCAGCCGGCTTCCCCGGTCGACGGCCAGGTCCACGCCGTCGAGCACCTGGTGTTCCCCGTACGCCTTGGCCAGGCCGACCGCTCCCAGCGGAACCCGTCCGCACGGCGCAGGTTCGGGCAGGCGGATGCGCGCGGTCTTCTCGACACGGCGTGCCGGCTCCAGTCCGGCGAGCATCCGGTCCGCGCGGCGGGCCATGTTCTTCGCGGAGACGGCCGTGGCGACGTTCGCGCGCATCCGGTCGGCCTGGGTGTGCAGCGCCGCCGCCTTGCGTTCGGCGTTGGCGCGCTCCCGCGCCCGGCGGCGGTCGTCGGCCGCCCGCTGGTCGAGGTAGGCGTGCCAGCCGGTGTTGTGCACGTCGAGGGCGGCCCGTGCCGGGTCGAGGTGGAAGACCCGGTTGACGGTGTCGGCGAGCAGCCCGGCGTCGTGGCTGATCACCACCAGCCCGCCGCGGTGGGCGGCCAGGAAGCCGCGCAGCCAGTCGGCCGAGTCCGCGTCGAGGTGGTTGGTCGGCTCGTCCAGCAGCAGCGTGCCGTGTCCGGCGAACAGGATGCGGGCCAGTTCCACGCGGCGCCGCTGCCCGCCGGACAGCCCGCCTACGGGCAGCCGCATGACCCGGTCCGGCAGTCCCACTCCGGCGGCGACCCGCGCGGCCTCCGCCTCCGCCGCGTATCCGCCACGCGACTGGAAGGCGTCCTCGGTCCGCGCGTACGCGGCCATCGCCTTGTCCTGCGCGCCCGGCCCCACGGCCTCGGCCAGCCTCTCCGAGGCCCGGTGCAGGTCCCGCACGGACTGGTCCAGCCCGCGCGCGGAAAGAATCCGGTCGGTGACGGTGACGGCCGGATCGGCCGCCCGGGAGTCCTGCGGCAGATGGCCGAGACTCCCCGTACGGACGATGTCCCCGGCGGCGGGCCGCAGCCGCCCCGCCAGGGTGTCGAGCAGCGTCGTCTTTCCGGCCCCGTTGCGGCCGACCAGGCCGACACGGTCACCGGGGGCGATGTGGAAGGAGACGCGGGAAAGCAGAAGACGGGCGCCGACGCGCACGTCGGCACCACGAACGGTAATCATGATTTGACACTCCGGAACAGCTCAAGGACACACGGGTGGCGTGGAAGCGGTGTCCTGAGCTAGGAAATGCGGGGTGTCGACATGGGTCCGAGGCTAACCGGCGGCCCGGCGGGCCGCACGGGGATTTCCGCGGGCCGTATCGGACCGGCGCTTATCGGGGCGGCGCTTATGAGGGTGGCGCCTATCGGGACAGCGCGCGTCGGGGCGGCGCGTTCCGGCGGCGGCGCGGGGCCGGACATCCGAAACGCGGGGGCCGACATCCGCAGGTTGTCCGGCGTCCGGAAGATCCGGAGATCGGCGGCTCCCGGCGGCTCCCGAAACACCCGATACGGGTCTAAGGTTCGCGACGTACACACTGAGTTGTGCTGCATCGCAGGTCACCACGTAGCAGCCTGCCGGGTGTACCCCTGGATGCGGCGGCATTTGTGGGGGCTCCATGCACGAGATGGTCAAGGGCGGCAACGTCGGACTCGCCGCCCTGAGCGAGGACACCGGCTCACTGATGGTGAGCCTGAGTTGGAGCAGCGCGTCGGGGGACGGCGACGCGGACGTCTCCGTACTGCTGCTGGGTGCCGACGGCAAGGTGCGCGGCGACGCCGACTTCTTCTTCTACAACAACCCGGCCGCCGCCGACGGCAGCGTGCAGTTACTCGGCAAGACGCCGACGGCCAACGGCAGCGAGGACCGCGTCAGCATCGATCTGACCGCCGTGCCGGCCGAGGTCGAGCGCCTGGTGGTGGCGGCCAGCCAGTACGGCGCGGCCCGCTTCGGGCAGCTGGACGACCTGCGGGTGACGGTCGCCGACCGTACGGGCGAGACGCTGCTGGGGTTCTCCATCGGGGACGCCGGCGAGGAGAGCGCGTTCATCTTCGGTGAGCTGTACCGGCGGTCCGGGGAGTGGAAGTTCCGCGCGGTCGGGCAGGGTTACGAGACGGGGCTCGCGGGTCTGGCCACGGACTTCGGGATATCCGTCGACGAGGAGGAAGAGCCGGTGCCCTCGGAGGGGCCGGCGCCCGCGGACGAGGCGGAGCCGCAGCCGGCCGGGGCGGACGAGGCCGGGACGCGGACGCCGGTGGACGCCGGTCCGGTGGTGATCCCCGCGGCGGTGGCCGGGGCACCGGCCACCGGAGCACCGGCGGCCGTCCCCGCGCAGCGCACGGAACCGGCGCCGGAGGCCGGTCGGCGCCCCCGGGGCCCCCGTACGGCGAAGAAGAAGGTCACCCTGCCCAAGGTGGCGAAGAAGTCCCTCGCCGAGAACGACTCCTGGCGCCAGGCCCGGCTCTTCCCGGCGCCCACCCTCAAGAGCGACCGCGAGCGCGAGATGCGCGCGACGTCGGTGCTGCTGGCGGTGATGGCGCAGGTCCCGGAGTTCGGGCGGCGGCTCACCGCGGCCTTCGGCGCCCCGGCCGGCCGGATGCAGACCTTCACCGAGGTCACGCTCCCGAACGGGGACACGCCCCGGCGCCCGGACGGCGTGATCCGGGTGGAGCGGGCGGGCAAGCTGTGGACCGCCCTGGTCGAGACGAAGACCAACGGCAACACCCTGAAGTCCGAGCAGGTGCAGGACTACATGGACATCGCCGCCCGGCGCGGCTACGAGGCGGTGATCACGCTCTCCAACGACGTGGCCCTGGAGGGCAGTCCGCTGGTCCAGGTGAAGACCGACGGGCGCCGCAAGCACAAGGTGGCGCTGTGGCACCTGTCCTGGGCCGAGGTGGCGCACCAGGCGCAGCTGCTGATCCGCCACGAGGGCGTCGGCAACGCGGCGCACGCCTGGCTGCTCCAGGAGCTGCTGCACTACCTCCAGCACGAGAACTCCGGCTGCCACGGCTTCCAGAACATGGGCCCGGCGTGGGTTCCGGTGCGCAACGGCATCGACACCGACACGCTCTGCCAGGGCGACGAGCGCGCCGTGGCCGTCGTGGAGAGCTGGGAACGGCTGATCCGCCAGGTCTGCCTGCGGCTCGGCGGTGAACTGGGCCAGAAGGTGCTGCCCGTCCAGCGCGCCAGGCGCGGCACCGACCAGGCCAGCCGCCGCGCCGCGCTCGCCGACCGGCTCTGCGAGGAGGGCCGCCTGACCGCGGAGCTGCGCATCGACACCACGCCCGGCATCCTCGCCATCACCGCGGATCTGCGGACGGGGAAGCTGCGTACGTCCATCGAGGTGCCGGCGCCCGAGCAGGGGTATCCGCTCAGCTGGGCCAAGCGCCTGGTCCGGCAGCTCGCCGAGGCACCGGCGGACCTGCACGTCGAGACGCTGGTGGAAGGCAACCGGGGCCCGCGCGGCACGCTGGAGCGGCTGCGCCCGGAGCCGGGGGACCTGCTGCCCAAGGACGGGGTGGCCATCGCGGGGTTCCGGCTCTCCCTGTTCAAGGGCATGGGCAGCACCCGGGGCAACGCCGAGTCCGGCTTCATCCGCAGCGTCGACGACGCGGTGGACCGCTTCTACGCGAGCGTCGTGGCCCATCTCGCGCAGCCCGGCGGTCCGGAGCGGCGGCCCGCGCGGCGCGCTGCCGCGGCCGAGGAGGCCGCAGTGGGCTGATCACCCTGTGTGCACGGTCCCGGAGTACGCCGACGGAGGGGACGCTTCTCGGGGGTACGCCGCCGGGGGCGCTCCTCGGGGGCCTGCGACGCCGGTCTCCACAGGGTTTCCGCGAAGACCGGCGGGGGTGTATCCCGGGGAACTGCTCGTGCTCAGGCCTCGGCGGCGATCCAGGCGATGTGCCAGCCGTTCTTGGCGGCGTATTCCGGGTCGATGGGCTGACGGTCGACACGGCGGACGTAGATGCGGAAGCCGGTGGGGGTGGCTTTGTAAACCGTGTTTCCTCCCGTGGTCATCCACATACGGTCGTCGCCGGTGAGGGCGGCGATATAGGCGGGGGTGTCGGTGAATCCGCCCGCGCTGGTGTCGACGTCGATGTAAACGCCGTCGCCATTGCGGTCCGGATAGTTCTGCCAGCCTTCGCCGGGGGCGGTCCTGCCGGAAAGGAACTTGCCGTTCTGCATTGCTTGCTCCTGTCGCGTCCTCGTCGGAATGCGGACCGGCGATCCACTGATCGGCGGCACGACAGTTTGTGCCCGTCAGTACGCCATTAGCAAGGCCGTTCGACAGAGTTGGCCTGATGTGGGGAGTGCGTGCCGGAGGCCGGGCCGGTGGCCAAAATGGAGGGTTGACCGGGGCGCGGGGCGAGCGTAGCCGGGGCGGGCCACGGGTCCGCGCGGGGCCTGCCGGGGCATCGGGCCGGGGGCCGGCGGCGGGCTCGGGCGGGCACCGGGGACGGGAGTTCAAGATTCTTTTTCGGGAGGGTTGACAGCCTCCCGAAGCCTCACAAATCTAGGACACAGCCATTTCCGGCGGCCCCGCGCACGATGACGCATGAGGAATTCGCGATCCGGGCCTCGCGATAAGGATCTCTCCGGTTACGCGGCCGAACCGCACCGGAGCAGCCGATACGGCCTCTGCGTCGAACGCCGACGACGTTTCCGCGTCGCGCTCGCCGCGCCTTTTCCCGGGCACGAGGCCGATCACGCGCTTTGGAGAGGGATGTGTCAGCGCCGAAGGAGCCGAGGACGGGTGCGAGGGCCGGTACGGGGACGGGTGCCGGCGCGGTGGCCGGGATGATTTCCCGGGCGGCGGCGCCCACGGGGCGAGGTGGCGGCGGGGAAGCGGAGTACGCGTTCCGCGCCGCCGGGGAGTGGGCGGAGTTCGGTGCGGTGCTCGACCTCGCCTACGGCGGCCACCCGCACTCCCCGGCCCACAGCGCCGTGGTCGGCGCGGTCTTCGAACCCAAGCGCTCGCTCGTCGCGTGTTACGGCGGACGCCCGTGCGCCACCCTCGCCGGATACGCGCTGGAGATGACGCTGCCCGGCGGCCCGGCGCCGGTGGCCGGCATCGGATACGTCGCGGTCGCGCCGCCGCACCGCCGCCGCGGGCTGATGCGGGAGCTGGTGCGTCGGGCGCTCACCGCGCTGCACGAGGAGCGCGGCGAGCCGGTCGCGGTCCTGCACTCGACCGAGCCGGGCATCTACGGGCGCTTCGGCTTCGGACCGGCCTCCCAGGTCGTGGAGTTGTCCGTGCCGCCCGAGGCGCGGGCGTTCACGGGGGAGGTGGACACCTCCGGGCTGACGCTGGACGTCGGCTCGCCCGAGGACGCCCGCGCCGCCGTCGCGGACGTCTACCGCGCCTGCCTGCACCAGCGCCCCGGCCTGCTGCACAGGGACGCCGCCTGGCAGCGCCGCGCCGTCGAGGACGAGCCGGAGCGCCGGCACGGGGCGGGCCGGCTGCTGTGCATGGTGGTGTCGGGACCCGACGGCGAGCCACGGGGGTACGCGCTGTACCGGCTGCGCCCCCACTGGGAGCGGTCCCGGCCGCGCTACGCCCTGTCCGTACGCGAGGTGTTCGGCCGCGACCCGGCCGCGTACGCCTTCGTGTGGCGGTCACTGCTGGACACTGACCTGGCAGGAACCGTCAGCGCTACGACCCGCCCGGTCGACGACCCTCTGCTGGCGCTGCTCGACGACCCGCGCAGCGCCGCGCCGACCGTGCGCGACCAGCTCTACGCCCGTGCCGTGGACCTCGACCGGGCCCTCACGGCCCGTACGTACAGCGCGCCGCTCGACGTGGTGCTGGAGGTCCGCGACGCCATGTGCCCGTGGAATGCCGGGCGTTGGCGGCTGACCGCCGCGGACGGCGGCGCCGAGTGCACGCGGACGGGCGCGGCGGCCGACCTCGCCCTGAGCGCCCGCGAAATCGGCGCGGTACTGCTCGGCGGCGGCTCGCTGGTCCAGCTCGCGCACGCGGGCCGGGTCGCGGAACTGCGGGCCGGGGCGCTGCGCGCCGCCTCCGCAGCCTTCCGCCACGACCCGGCACCTTTCTGTCCAACAGCTTTCTGAGACCCGCCGGTCGGCCGGTGATCCCTGCCGGCCTGCCCTGGGCCCGTACGGCTCCCGTACGACTTCGTCGGCTCGTGATGGACGCAAGTCCACCGGCCGTCCCATACATGCCCTTCTTCTAGGAGTCCCCCATGCCCGGACCCGGATATGCCTTCTTCGGTGACGAGGAGCGCGACAACGTCGAGCAGGTGCTGGACGTCTGGTCGCGGACGACAGCCGCGCACTCCTATCCACTGGGCGACCTGACCCAGACCCGGAAGTTCGAGCAGGCGGCGGCGCACCGGATGGGCAGCCCGTACTGCCTGTCCGTCAACAGCGGTACATCCGCGCTGCTGACGGCCCTCGCGGCGCTCGACATCGGGCCGGGCGACGAGGTCATCGTGCCCGCCTACATGTACGGCGCGTGCATCGCCGCCATCGTCTACAGCGGCGCCACCCCGGTGCTCGCCGAGGTGGACGCCTCGCTCACCCTGGACCCCTACGACGTACGGCAGCGGGTCACGCGGCGCACGAAGGCGCTGATGCCGGTGCACATGCTCGGCGCGGCCTGCGACCTGTCCGTCCTGCGGCGGATCGCCGACGAGTGCGGGCTGCTGATGCTGGAGGACGCCGCGCAGGCGTGCGGCGGTACGTACCAGGGACAGGCGCTGGGCACGTTCGGGCAGGCCGGGGCCTTCTCCCTCAATATGTTCAAGATCATCACCGGTGGGGACGGCGGCTTCCTGCTCACCTCCGACGAGCGGGTCTTCCAGCGGGCGTACGGCTTCCACGACCACGGCTGGTTCCCGTACCGCCGCGAGGAGGGCCCCGGCGACCGGCTGTGGGGCCTCAACCTGCGGATGACGGAGCTGACGGCGGCCGTGGCGCGCGCCCAGCTCGACCGCCTGGACGCCGTGCTGGCCCGCACCCGGGGGCTGCGGGACGAACTGCTGGAGCAGATCCCCGTACGGGACGGGATGATGCGCCGCCCCCTGCACGACGCGGCCGGGGACTGCGCGTCCGTCCTCGTGTACGTCTTCGACGAGCGGGCCGACGCGGAAGCCGTCGCCAAGCGCCTCGGCACCAAGACGCTGCTGCACTCCCCCAAGCACTACTACGGCGGGCTGCCCGAACTGCCCGCGCTGGCCGCCCCGGACGGCTCCTCCTGCCCCTTCCGCGTGCCCGCCGAGATCTGGCGGCGGGACGGCTGGCGGGCGGGCGCCCTGCCCCGTACCGACGACGTGCTGGGCCGTTCGCTGGCGCTGACCGTCGGGCTGTCCGACACCTACCTGGGCGCCGACTTCGGAGTGAACGTCTTCAGCGGCACGGACGAGATCGCCGAGGTCGCCGAACGGTTCCGGGAGACGGCCGACGAAGTGCTCGGCTGACCGGCCGGAACCCCCCTCGCGCACACCCCCGCAGCCCGCCCCCAGGAGAGGACCGAAATGCCCGCCACCCGAACGCCCACGCAGCTCACCGCAGTGGCCGCCAGGCCATTGGTCAGCGTCGTGGTGCCGTGCCTCGACGAGGCGGCCGTCATCGGGGAGACGCACCGCAGGCTCACCGCCGTACTGCGCGGCCTGCCGGAGTGCGAGCACGAGGTCGTGTACGTCGACGACGGCAGCCGCGACGCGACCTGGGACCGGCTCACCGCGCTCGCCGCCGCCGACCCGCGGGTCCGCCTGGTGCGGCTGACCCGCAACTTCGGACACCAGCCGGCCGTCCTCGCGGGCCTGCGCGAGGCGTCCGGTGACGCGGTCATCACCATCGACGCGGACCTCCAGGACCCGCCCGGCCTCATCGCCGACATGGTCGAACGCTGGCGCGCGGGCTGGCCGGTGGTATCCGCCCGGCGCACCGGCCGCCAGGGCGAGAGCCGCTTCAAGACCGGCACCGCGCACGTCTTCTACCGGCTGCTGGCCGCCGTCGCCGACCACCCGGTGAACCTCGACACCGGCGACTTCCGGCTGCTGGACCGCGAGGTCGTCCGCACCCTGACCCTGCTCCCGGAGAGCGAGCTGTATCTGCGCGGCGCGGTGTGCTGGGCGGGCTTTCCCGAGACGAGCCTGGAGTACGGGCGGCTGCCGCGGCCGGCCGGCCGGACCAAGTACACGCTGCGCAAGATGGCGGGCCTGTCCCGGCGCGGCCTGCTGGCCTGCTCCTCGGCCCCGGCCCGGGTTCCCGGCGCCGTCGGCCTGGCCTGGCTCGGCGGTACGGCCCTGACCTCGGCCGTACTGCGCCGCCCGCTGCCGCCGGCCGCGTGGGCCTTTGGCGGTCAGGCGGTGCTGCTGGGGGTGCTGGGCGAGTACCTGCTGCTGATCCACCGCGAGGTGCGCGGCAGGCCCCCCTACGTCGTCCACCAGCGCTGGGCGTCCGGCGTCCCGGCACCGGCGGAGCTGGTCGCCGCGGACGTGACCGCGTCCCCGGAGGCGTGGGCCACGGGGAGCGTCCGGTGACGGCCGTGAACGGGCGGCGGGACGAGCTCCCCGGCCGCTCCACCGACAGCTCCCCCGGCGACGACTGGGACGTCATCGTCGTCGGCGCCGGATTCACCGGCCTGGGCGCCGCGCACGAACTCGGCCGGGCCGGGCTGCGCTGCCTGGTCCTGGAGGCGGACGACCACGTCGGCGGCCTCGCGGGCACGTTCACCGTCGGCGACCGGCAGCTGGAACGCTTCTACCACCACTGGTTCGCCTCCGACACGGACATCTTCCGGCTCTGCGCCGCCCTCGGCCGCGCCGACCTGGTGCAGCGCCACCACGGCCGCACCGGCTTCTACTACGCGGGCGGCATCCACCGCCTGTCCTCCCCCCTCGACGTCCTGCGCTTCGCGCCGCTGCCCCCGGCCGACCGGCTGCGCCTGGGCCGGTCGGTGCTGCGCGCGGGACGGGTGCGGCACTGGCGGGAGCTGGAGGCGCTGACCGCGGAGGAGTGGCTGGTCGGCCTGGGCGGGCGGCGGGTCTACGACCGGGTGTGGCGGCCGCTGCTGGAGGGCAAGTTCGGCGCGTACGCGCCGGAGGTCGGCGCCACCTGGATGTGGACCAAGCTGCACCTGCGGGGCGGCAGCCGCAGCCGGTCGGGCCGCGAGGTGCTGCACTACCTGCGCGGCGGCTGCGGCGCCCTGCTGGACGCCTGGCTGCCCCGGCTGGCCGAGCTGGGCGTCCGCATACGGACCGGCAGCCCGGTGGCGGAGGTGCTGACCGGGCCGGAGGGCGTGACCGGCGTCCGGTGCGGCGGGGCGGACATCACCGCGCCGCGGGTGCTGGTGACCTGCGCGCCCGAGCCCGCCGCCGGGCTGCTCGCCGGGTCCGCGCACCCCGCCGTCCCGGCGCTGCGCCGCCGCCTCGGGGCGATCCCGTACCTGGCCAACCTCTGCCTGGTGCTGGAGAACGACCGGCCGCTGTCCGACACGTACTGGCTCAACGTGACCGACCCGCACTTCCCGTACGTCGGCGTCATCGAACACACCAACCTCGACGCCCCGGAGCACTACGGCGGGCGCCACCTGGTCTACCTCTCCACGTATCTGCCGGCCGACGCGCCGCTCTACCGGATGAGCGACCAGGAGGTCTACCGGCACAGCCTCCCGCACCTGCGGCGGATGTTCCCGTCCTTCCGCGAGGAGTGGGTGCGCGCCCACCACGTCTGGCGCGCCGACTACGCCCAGCCGGTCATCACCCGGCACTACTCGCGGACCGTGCCCGGCGTCGAGAGCGCCGTGCCCGGCCTCTACCTGGCGGGGATGGCACAGGTCTTCCCCGAGGACCGGGGCACCAACTACGCGCTGCGGGGCGGGCAGCGCGCCGGACGGCTGATCGCCGACCGCATCCGCACGGCGGGGCCCCGCACGGGCGCCGCCGCCCACGCCACCCACCGGACCGGAGCGGAGCAATGACCCACCACCGCACCCCGCAGCCCCTGTTCACCACGGAAGATTGCGAGCAGATGTCCGCCCACCAGGTGCACGATCTGTACCGGCAGTACGTCAGTCGTTCCCAGGTCTCGCTGCTCGGCTCCTTCGGCTTCGGCCAGGACCTCGTCGACCACGCCGACGGCTGCTGGATCACCCTGCGCGACGGGCGGCGCATCCTGGACTTCACCGGCGGGATCGGCGTCCTCAACCACGGGCACAACCACCCCCGGCTGCTCGCGGCCCGCGGCCGCTTCGCCGACCGGCGCGCGATGGAGGTCCACAAGAACTTCCTGTCCCCGTACGTGGCCGGGCTGAGCCACAACCTGGCCTGGCTGCTGCCCGGCGACCTGAACATCAGCTACTTCCCCAACTCCGGAGCGGAGGCGGTGGAAGGCGCCGTGAAACTCGCGTACAAGTACCACCACGGGCGCCGCGGCACGGTGCTGCACAGCGACATCTCCTTCCACGGAAAACTCCTCGGCGCGGGCAGCCTCACCGCCTCCCCCGAGGTGGACTTCCCCTACCCCTGCCTGCCCGGCACGGACCACTTCGCCTACGACGACGCCAAGTCCTTCGCGCTCGCGCTGGACCGGCACCAGGCCGGGGACGGCAGCAGCGACGTGTACGCGGTGGTGCTGGAGCCGTTCAGCGCGTCGAGCGTGCGCGAGTGCTCGGCGGAGTTCCTGTACGAGGTGCGCAGGCTGTGCACGGAACGGGACATCGTGCTGATCTTCGACGAGGTCTACACGGGCTGGGGCCGCACCGGGACGCTCTTCCACTTCATGCGCCACCCCGGCCTGGTGCCCGACGTACTGACCACCTCCAAGTCCTTCGGCGGCGGCAAGGCCTCCATCTCCGGCTACATCGCGCGCGAACCGGTCTTCCGCGCCGCGTACGACAACCACGCCGACGCGACACTGCACAGCACCACCTACTACGGCTTCGGCGAGGAGACCGCGACCGCGCTGGAAGCCGTCGCCATCGCCGTCGAGGACGACTACGCCGGGCGCGCCTTACGGATCGGCGAACGGCTGGGCGGCGGCCTCGCCGACCTCGCCACCCGCCACCGCACCCTGATCGCCGGCACCTTCGGCCGGGGCGCGCTGCACGGGCTGTTCCTCAACGACAGCTACCCCGCGCTGGACCGGCTGCTGCGCCTGGTGCCCTCCTCCTTCGCGCGCGACCCCCGGGCCCGCCGCAAGCTCATCACGGCCGCCGTGATCGCCTCTCTCTACCGCGACTTCGGAGTCCTGGCCTACTACGGCTCCAACCACGGCCTGCCGCTCATCGCCTCTCCCCCGCTGATCGCCGGGGAGACGGAGGTGGAGGTCTTCCTCCAGGCGCTGGACTCGGTGCTGGAGCAGGGTGCCGGGAGGCTGCTGGCCCGCTTCGCCAAGGACGTACTGGCGCAGCATGTGCCCGTACGGGGCCGGGAGGCCAGGCAGCGGGCGGTGGCGCTGTGAACGGCCCGTACGCGGGACGCACCGGCCGCGCACATGCGGACGACGGCGGCCGGATGGCGCGAGCGCTGCGGGCCAGCGGACTGCCTGCCCTGTGGGCCGACCGCTACCCGGCGCTCGCCGAACCGCCGGCGCGGGCGCGCGCTGCCGCGCATGTCGTCGGCGCGCTGAAGAGACTGCCCGTGTCGTACCGCTTCGGTTTCGAAGTCGGCCTGCGGGGAGTCGGGCTCGGACTGCGGGTCGCCGCGGCGCGCCGCCTCGCGCCCGCTGCCGGGTACGACCGGCTCGCGCGCCTCCCCGGCTTCGGCCGCCTCCTCACCGTCGTCGACGCTCTGGCGCTGTACGGCGGCCTGGACGGTGAACCCGACACATGACCGGATACATGGCCGGACAACCGGCAGGACGCCCGGCCGGCCGCCCGACCGGCCGCCACCGCAACGCCCGTACGGTCTCCTGCGATGCCCTGGTCATCGGCTCCGGCGCCGGCGGGGCGGTCGCCGCGCTGGAGCTGGCCCGCGCCGGCCACCGCACGGTCGTCCTGGAGGAAGGCCCCCGCGCGACCACCGCCGGACTCGCCGCGTCGCCGCCCGCCGCGAACCTCCGCCGCCTCTACCGCGACGCCGGGCTGACCCCCATCCTCGGCAGCCCGGTCATCCCGTACGGAGAAGGGTGCTGCGTGGGAGGCAGCACCGTCGTCAACGGCGGGCTGCTGTGGGCGCCGCCGGACGCGCTGCTGGAGCGCTGGGCGCGGGTCATGGGCACCACCGACTACCGTGCCGTCCGGCTGGCGGCGCATGTCCGCAGGGTGTCCGAGCGGCTCGGCGTCATCGAGCAGCCGTACGGCGACGGCAACGCGGACTCCCTGCTGCTGGCCGACGCGGCCGACGCCCTGGGCTGGCGCCGGGCCACCGCCCGCAGGGCCGCACCCGGCTGCCGCCACCGCAACCGCTGCCCCACCGGCTGCCCCACCGGCGCCAAGCACAGCATGGCCGTCAGCTATCTGCCGGAGGCCGAGTGGTACGGCGCGCGCATCGACTCCGGCACCCGGGCCGTGCTGCTGCGGCACGACGGCC
Source organism: Streptomyces sp. NPDC059788 (assembly GCF_042732265.1). Lineage (NCBI taxonomy): Bacteria > Bacillati > Actinomycetota > Actinomycetes > Kitasatosporales > Streptomycetaceae > Streptomyces > Streptomyces sp. NPDC059788. The sequence continues at coordinate 44,948 of NZ_JBHWHY010000010.1, forward strand.
GCAGCGTGCACGGCGTGACGGCCTTCGGCGGCCCGGACGGCCGGACCCGCGTCGACTACCGGCCCCGTACGGTCTTCCTCGCCGCCGGAGCCGTCGGCAGCGCCGTACTCCTCCAGCGCAGCGGCATCCACCGCCGGGCCGCCGGGCGCGCCATGGGCTTCCACGTGAACTTCCGCCTGGTCGCCCGCTTCGCCGACCCGGTGCACGCCGGGCGGGGCACCATCTTCACGTCCCAGCTGCGGGAGTTCGAGGGCCTGGGCATTCACGTGATGCCCGCCAACCTCACCCCCGGTTCGCTGGCCGCGGCGCTCGCCGGGCACGGTCCGGCGGTGGTCAACGCGCTGCTGGCGGACCTGGAGCGGGCCGCCGTGTACACGGTGCAGGTACGGATGAACGGGCGGGTCGCCGTGCGGCAACGGCCGGGATTCGGGCGGCTGTTGCGGCACGGCATGACCTCGCACGATCACGGCCTGCTGCGCTTCGCGCTCGGCCGGGCGGCGCGGCTGCTGTTCCGGTCGGGGGCCGTCGAACTGTACCCGCCGTGCCCCGGCGCGCCGCCGCTGCGCACGGACCGCGCGGCGCAGGAGACCGCGGTCCGCTCCGACCCGCGCCGCTGGGACCTGGTGTGCGTCCACGCCATGGCGTCCTGCCCGATGGGGCGGCCCGCGCTCGGCGGCGTGTGCGACCAGGACGGGCGCCCCTACGGTTTCACCAACCTCCGGCTGTGCGACGCCTCGGTGCTGCCGGGGCCGGCCGGCGTCAGCCCGCAGGGCACGATCATGGCGTTCGCGCACGAGATCGCCGCCCGCTATCTCTCCTCAGCACCACAGGTCCCCACGAGGAGGCACCGTGACAGCGACACCCCGTTCTGACGGCGCGCGCGGCAGCACCGAAGGGCGCCCGCGCGGCCTGCTCCGCCCCACCGGCCCCGTCGTCGACTGCGACATCGCCGTCATCGGCTCCGGCATGGGCGGCGCGACGCTCGCGTACGCGCTGCGCGGCACCGGCGCGCGTGTGCTGGTCGTCGAGCGCGGCGACTTCCTGCCCCGGGAGTGGCAGAACTGGTCCGCGCCCGCGGTCTTCACCGCCGGGCGCTACCGCAACGCCGAAGCCTGGTACGACGCCGGGGCGGGCCGGTTCTTCTCCCCCGGCGTGCACTACTACGTCGGCGGAAACACCAAGCTCTTCGGCGCCACGCTGCCGCGCTTCCGCGAGGCCGACTTCGGTCCGCTGGAGCACGCGGAAGGCGTCTCGCCCGGCTGGCCGTTCCCGTACGGCGTCCTCGAACCGCACTACGCGCGGGCCGAACGCCTCTACCGGGTGCACGGCACCCGCTCGGCCGACCCGACCGACCCCTGGCGCTCCGGCGACTACCCCTGGCCCGCCGTGCCCCACGAACCCGCCGTCGCCGCGCTGGCGGAGTCGCTGCGCGGCCAGGGCCTGACACCGTACGCGCTGCCCACCGGCATCGACCTGCGCGACGACGGCGGCTGCCTGCGCTGCGCCAGCTGCGACGGCTTCCCGTGCCTGGTCGAGGCCAAGAGCGACGCCGACGTGTGCGCCCTGCGGCCCGCCCTGGCCTCCGGCAACGTCTCGCTGCTCACCCGGGCCACCGTCACCCGGCTGGTGACCGGGGTGACCGGGCGGCGGGTGACCGAGGCGCTGGCCCAGTACGAAGGCGGTGAGCTGCGCATCCGCGCCGGCCGGTTCGTGCTGGCCTGCGGTGCGGTCAACACGGCCGCCCTGCTGCTGCGTTCGGAGCCCGGCGCCCTGCATACGGGACCGATACGCGCCGACGGCCTGGCGAACGGCTCCGGGCGGGCCGGACGCAACTACCTGGTGCACAACAGCACCTTCCTCATGGCCGTCGACCCGCGCCGCACCAACGATGCGGTGTTCCAGAAGACGCTGGGCGTCAACGACTGGTACCTGGACAACGGCGCGCACGGGCCGCTCGGCAACATCCAGGCCCTGGGCAAACTGCGTCCCCCCTCGGCGGGCGGCCTGTGGCCGCGTACCCCGCGCCCGCTGCTCGCCGCCGCCACCCGGCGCAGCATCGACCTGTACCTCACCAGCGAGGACCTGCCGGTGCCGGAGAACCGCGTGACCGTCGGCGCCGGGGGACGCGTCGAGGTGCACTGGCGGCCGGTGAACCTGCCGCCGCACCGCGAACTGGTGCGCCGCGCCGCGTCGATGATGCGCCGCGCGGGCTTCCCCCTGGTGCGCACCCGGCGCATGGGCATCGCGGTCAACTCGCACCAGTGCGGCACCGCGGTGGCCGGCGACGACCCGGCGACCAGCGTCGTCGACCCCCGGTGCAAGGCCCACGAGCTGGACAACCTGTGGGTCGCGGACAGCTCCTGGTTCCCGTCCTCGGCCGCGGTCAACCCGGCGCTGACGATCGCCGCCAACGCGCTGCGGATCGCGCCCGGGGTGGCGGGGGTGGCCGAGGAGACGTACGGCGTGTACGCGGCCGACACCCCGCACGCCTCCGACGCGGCGGGCGGCGGTCGCGGGGACGGGGGGTCGGCCGCCCCATGATCGTCGACCACGCCTACGAACTCGTCACCGACGACGTCTTCCTGCGCCTGGACGGCCTGCTGCCGCACGCCGAGCTGTTCCTCAAGCTCGAAGGGCTCAACCCGGCCGGCTCGGTCAAGCTCAAGACCGCCACCGGCCTGGTCGAGGACGCCGAACGCCGCGGCGTGCTGCGCCCCGGCGGCGCGCTGATCGAGTCGTCCTCCGGCAACCTGGGCATCGCCCTGAGCGCCGTCTGCGCGGCCAAGGGCTACACCTTCACCTGCGTCACCGACCCGCACGTACCGCGGCAGTCCGTCGCACTGATGCACGCGTACGGCGCCCACGTCTGCGTCGTGGACACCCCCGACCGCAACGGCGGCTACCTCGGCAGCCGGATCGCCCTGATCCGCAGCGCCCTGGACCTCGACCCGTCGCTGACCTGGCTCAACCAGTACGCCAACCCCGCCAACCCGGCCGTGCACGCGGCCCGCACCGCGGCCGCCGTCCTGCGCGAGATCCAGGGCGTGGACTACCTCTTCGTCGGCGCCGGCACCACCGGCACCGTCATGGGCTGCGCCGCGCACTTCCGCCGCCACTCGCCCCGGACCACGGTCGTCGCCGTGGACTCCGAGGGCTCGGTCACCTTCGGCGGACCGCCCGGCCTGCGCCGCGTCCCGGGCCTGGGCACCAGCCGGGTGCCGGAGCTGTGCCGCCCACGGGACGTGCACCGCGTGGTGTCCGTACCCGAGCGGGACGCCGTGCTGATGTGCCGCCGGCTCGCCCGCTCGCACGGCCTGGCCGTCGGCGGCTCCACCGGCTCCGTGCTCAGCGCCGTCCTGCGGCTGCGGCCCGCCATCCCGCCGGGGGCCCGCGTGGTGGCGCTCTCCGCCGACCTCGGGGACCGCTACCTGGACACCGTGTACGACGACGCCTGGGTCGCCGAACACTTCGGCGCGCCGGCGGCCGGACCGCCCGGCCGCTCCCGGCTGCCCGGCCCCGCGCCGGCCGCCCCAGAGGAGGTGCGTTGAATGATCCCGCCCGCTGTGAACACCGCCCCGGCCCCCGGCCGCCCGCATCCCCCCGAAGACCCGGAGAGCGGCGACGGCCTCCAGGACCTGTACTGGCCGCCCGTCCACCCCTTCGAGTCCCTGGACCCCGCGCTCGTCCGCTTCCTGGCCGCGCCCCCGGCCGCCCGGTCCGCCCTGCTCGCCCGGCTGCGCGCCGACCCCGAGGCCCACGGCCGCTTCCTCCACGACCACCTGGCCACCCTGTGCGCCCACTCCTTCGGCTACCGCGACGGCCCGGCCGCGCTCGCCCCCGACGACGACCTGGAAATCGCGCTGTACGCGGCCCGCACGCGGCTTGAGCACGAGTTCCTCACGTACGGCTGCACCCCCGCGCCCTTACCGGACCTCCGCGCCCAGGAAGCCGCTGCCGACCACCTGGAGGCGCTGGCCGCCGACAACCCCGGCGCCGCCCACCCCCTCTTCCCCTTCCTCGCCACCGAGGCGACCCGCGAGCAGATCGAGTACTTCCTGCGCTGCGAACTGATCCGCAATGAAGTCGTGGACGACGAGGTCGCCCTGCTCGTCGTCGGCCTCCAGGGCCCGCAGAAGGCGGTCGCCGCGGCCAACCTGTGGGACGAGTGCGGGCGCGGGCGGCTGGAGAACTTCCACACGTACTGGCTGCGCCGCCAGCTCGGCTCCCCCGCCGGGTGGGAAGCGCTGGCCCGCTACCGCCGCGACCACCCGTGGTTCGCCAAGCCGACCTCCAACCTGTTCGCCTCCCTGCTGCTGCGCCCGGCGCACGTCCAGGCCGCGTACGGCTGCTTCCTCGTCTTCGAAAGCTGGGTCGAACCGCACTTCACCCTCCTCCTGGAGGGAATGACGCGGGTGGGCATCCACGACGACGACATGCGCGTCTACTACACGGCCCACACCCGCATCGACCCCCGGCACAGCCAGGAACTGTGCGACGGTCTGCGCGCCCAGCGCCCCCGCCTCACCCCCCGGGAGGTCCGGGCCGCCCTGTACGGGGCCCACCTCGCGGTCGACACGGGTGTCCGGCAATACGACCGCATCAGGCGTCACTTGGAGACCATGGGCCCGCGGAGCACACACGCACCGCGGCCCCAGGACCACTGAGGCCGGCCGCGATCGGAGGAAACATGACGGACCCGGAGCGCAGCGCCCACCAGCAGGCAGGGGCGGCCGACACCGTACTGACCCTGCCCGGCTCGACGCCGCCCCCGCCCGGCACGCCCACCGCGTCCGGCGGCGGCCGGACCACCGGCACCGCCGTACCCGCGTTCGCCGGCGCACGGCCGCACGACGCCCACCCGCACGACGGGCCCGGCGGCCTCACCCTCGGGCTGGACATCGGCGGCACCCTCATCAAGTCCGCGCTGGTCGCCCCCGACGGCACGGTCCGCTCCGAGAGCCGCTGCCCCACCCGCTCCGAGGACGGCCCCGACGCCGTCCTGCGCACCGTCCTCGGCCACGCCGCCACCGCCCTCGCCGCGGCCCGCGCCGCGGGCGAGGACGTGCGCGCGGTGGGCATCGCCTCGTGCGGGCTGGTGGACGAGGACGCGGGCACGGTCGTGTTCTCCGCCTCCATCCAGTGGCGCGACCTGCCGCTGCGGCGCCTCGCGTCCGAACACCTGGGCCTGCCGGTGGCGCTCGGCCACGACGTACGGTCCGGCGGCCTCGCCGAGGCGCGGCTGGGCGCCGGGCGCGGGCACCGGGTCGTCCTCTTCGTGCCCGTCGGCACGGGTGTGGGCGGCGCGCTGCTGCTGGACGGGAAACCGTTCCCGGGCAGCCACTGGCGCTCGACGGAGATCGGCCACGTCGTCACCCGGCCGGACGGGACGCCGTGCCCCTGCGGGCAGCGCGGCTGCCTGGACACCATCGCCGGCGGAGTCGCCGTGGCACGCCGCTACAACGAGCGGAGCGGAGCGCGGCCCCCGGTGTCCGGCGCCGAGGAGGTGGCGCGCCGCGCGGCGGCCGGCGACCCCGCGGCCGTACGGGTGTGGGCCGAGGCGGCCGACGCGATGGCGCAGACGCTGCTGACGGCGATCACGCTCTTCGACCCGGCCGTCCTGGTGCTGGGCGGCGGCCTCAGCCAGGCGGGCGAGCAGCTGCGCGTACCGCTGCGGCGCGGCCTCGAAGAGCGGGCCGCCTTCCAGGCCCTGCCCGACATCGTCCTGGCCCAGCTGGGTGAAAGGGCGGGCCGGATCGGCGCCGGGCTGCTGGCCCGGGACCTGCTCGCCGCAGCCGGCGGAGTACGGGCATGACCGTCGGCGACCGGGCAGGTCCGGGCACGGCGGCGCCCGTACGCGGGCACGGCGAGCCCCAGCTCCGTACCCGCGTCGGCTGCCGACCCGGCTCCGACCGGCCGCGCGGCCCCCGCTGACCGGCTCTGCCCGCGGCGCGCCGCGATCAGGGGAATCGGGCATGTACACAGCAGTGGGCGCGGCGGACCGGCTCCGGGGGCCCCTCGTCGGGTTCGCTGTCCCCGAGCCGGGTTCGCTCCCCGCGAGCCGCATCCGCGCTGCCTGCGCCGGGTTCTCCTCCCCTGAAAGGGGCCCGACCATGAAGCACCCCGCCTCCGGCACCGGTCCCTCCGGCGCCGAAGCACCCCGCCCCGCCGGCACCCCGGGAAACCCGCCCGGAACCGGTACCCGCGCCGCGCCCGGCGGGCCGGACCACCACCTCGTCGAGGTCCGCACCATCGACGCCGTGCCGGAGGACGCCCGGCACGGCCGCCCGCGCGACCTGTTCGCCGTCTGGTTCGCCGCCAACATCAGCCCGCTGACCATCGTCTCCGGCACCATCGCGCCGCTCGTCTTCGGCCTCGGCCTGTGGCCGGCCATCGCCGCGGTGACCCTCGGCAACCTGCTCGGCGGCTTCCTGATGGCCCTGCACGCGGCGCAGGGCCCCCGCCTCGGCGTCCCCCAGATGATCCAGAGCCGCGGCCAGTTCGGCAGCCACGGCTCGCTGCTGGTCACCCTCGTCGTCGTCTTCATGTACGCGGGCTGGTTCGCGTCCAACCTGGTCATCGCCGGTCAGGCACTGAACCGGTCGGTGCCCGCCGTGGACACCTCCGGCTGGCTGGTGCTGTGCGCGCTGGCCGGGCTGGTCGTCGCGGTCGTCGGCTACGACCTGATCCACCGGGTCGGCCGCTGGGCCACCGTCGTGACCCTCGCGCTGCTCGCCCTGTGCGCCGTACGGGTCTTCATGACGCCCGGCGTCCTGGAACGCGCCGCGAACGCCACCGGCTTCACCCTCGCCGGCTTCGTCGGCATGACCGCGATCGGCATCCTGCTCCAGATCACCTACGCCCCGTACGTCTCGGACTACACCCGCTACATGCCCGCGCACGCCGCGTCCCGCCGCTCCACCCTGTGGTTCACCTACTGGGGCAGTGTGCTGGGCAGTGTGCTGCCGATGTTCCTCGGCATCGTGATGGGCATCGCGGTGGCCGACGACGCGATCGCCGGACTCGACACGGTCCTGGGCGGCGCCCTGTCCGCCGTGGTCCTGTGCTCCTTCGCCGTCATCGTCGTACACGTCAACTCGATGAACCTGTACGGCACCTCCCTGTGCCTGGTCACCGCGGCCCAGACCTTCCGGCACCGCTGGCTGCCGGGCCGCCCGGCCCGTGCGGCGCTGATCGCGGCCCCGCTCGCCCTCGGACTGACCCTGGCCCTGGCCTTCCAGGACACCTTCCTCGCCGCGTACACCGACTTCCTGGCGATCCTCCAGTACGTCCTGATCCCGTGGACCGCCATCAACCTCGTCGACTACTACCTGATCCGGCGCGGCCACTACGACGTACCGTCCTTCTTCGCGCCCGGCGGCGGCGTGTACGGCCGCGTCAACGGCCCGGCCGTCCTCGTCTACGCCGTCAGCTTCGCGCTGGAAGTCCCGTTCATGCACACCACGGCCTACACCGGACCGGTCGCGGTGGCCCTGGGCGGCATAGACCTCTCCTGGGCCGTGGGCCTGCTGGTCCCGGGCGTCACGTACTGGCTCGTCGCCCGCCGCCGCACCGCCGCCGCACCCGTCCCCACGGCCGCGCCCGCCGCCCCCCTCCCCCAGGAAGGCTCCTGACCATGTCCACGATCCCCGACTTACGCACCGAGGCGGCCCGCCTCCTGCACACCAACCGCTACCTCACCCTCGGGACCGCCACCCCCGGGGGCGCCCCCTGGACCGTCCCCGTCACCTTCGCCTGGGACGACGCGGACCACTTCTACTGGTGGTCCGCCTCGGACGCGCTGCACTCCCGCAACATCCGTGCCAACCCCGCCGTCTCACTCCTGGTCTTCGACTCCCAGGTGTCCGACGCCGAAGCCCAGGCCCTCTACGGCGAGGGCACCGCCCACGCCCTCGCCCCCGCCGACCTGGCGGCGGCCCTCGCGGTCTTCTACGCCCGCCGCTATCCGGACCCCGCCGTCCGCGCCCGCAAAGCCCGCGGGCCCGCCGAATTCCAGGGCGACTCCCCCAAGCGCTTCTACCGCGCCACCGTCCACGCCTATTCGGCGCTCACCCCGGAACCCCACCCGGTCCACGGCAGCGCGGTGCCCCACCGCGTCGCCTTCCCCTTCACCACGGCGTGGGCGAAGGCGCACGCGCCCGGGTGAGCCCAAGAGGGCCGGACTCAGCGGCTTTTGCGCAGCCAGGCGAGTAGCGCCACGAGCGCGATCGGCGCGGCGACGGCGGCCTTGACGGCCAGTTTCGTGCTGAGGAAGGCGAACCCGGGGCTCCACAGCTCCAGCCACCAGGCCACCAACAGAGCCAGCACGGCCACCAGTACGGCGCACGCCACGGACACCGCTATGCGGACAGCCCGGCTGCCGGACTGCTCCACATCCTTTTCCCCGTTCATGGGTGCGATTGTAGAGACGAGGGGTGACAGCCGCGGTTCAGGTACCGGCCCTGCCCGGGATGTCCGGGCGGCGTCGGCCGTGCCCCGCGGCCGCTTCGTACGCGGCGCCGATCCGCAGTACGGACAGGTCCGCGCGCGGCGGCCCGACGACCTGGAGGCCCACGGGCAGGCCGCCGGGGGTGAAACCCGCCGGGACGGACAGGGCGGGCGCGCCCAGCACGGACACAAAGTAGGCCGACCGCATCCAGTCGATGTACGTGTGCTGCGGACGGCCGTCGACGACATCCGGGTACTCCGACTCCGCGTCGAACGGCACGACTTGGGAGACCGGCGCCAGCAGCACGTCGTGGCGGGCGAAGAAGTCGAGCGCCCGCAGGTGCAGCCGAGCGCGGCCCGCCGTGGCGCGGGCGAGGTCGGGTCCGGTCAGGCGGCGGCCCTGCTCGATGTTCCAGGCGAGGCTGGGTTTCAGGGCGCCGGGGGACGCGTCGAGCACCGCGCCGAGCACGAGGTCGAAGTGGTGGGCCCGCAGGATGCGGAAGACGTCCTCGGCCTCGTCCAGGTCCGGGCAGTCCTCCTCGACCCGGCAGCCGAGACCCCGGAACACCTCCAACTGCGGCTCCAGTACGGCCAGTACATCGGCGTCGACCGGCACCCGGCCGCCCAGGTCGGGCGTCCAGGCCACCCGCAGCCCGGCGAGGTCGCACCCCAGCGCGCCCCGGAACACCTCCCCCGGCTCCTCCAGACTGACCGGACAGCGCGGATCGGGCCCCGCCATGACCGACAGCAGCAGCGCGGCGTCGGCGACCGTACGGGCCATCGGGCCGGGCACGGTCAGCGTGTCCCACGGGTTGCACGCCGGATACGCCGGCACCCGGCCGGGCGTGGGTCGCAGCCCGACGACGTTGCAGAAGGAGGCGGGGTTGCGCAGCGATCCGCCCATGTCGGAACCGTCGGCGAGGGGCTGCATCCCGGCTGCCAGCGCGGCAGCCGCACCGCCGCTGCTGCCGCCCGCCGAACGGGTCAGGTCGTACGGGTTGCGGGTCACGCCGAACACCGGGTTGTACGTGTGCGAACCGGCCGCGAACTCGGGCACGTTGGTCTTGCCGATCCGGACCGCCCCGGCTGCCTGGATGCGCTGGACGAGCAGTTCGTCCTCGTCCGGGACGGTGTCCGCGTGCAGCGGTGAGCCGCAGGTGGTGCGCATACCGCGGGTGAGGTGGGTGTCCTTGAAGGCGACGGGCAGCCCGTGCAGGGGGCCGGGCGGACCACCGCGCGCCAGGTGCTCGTCGGCGGCAGCGGCGGCCGCCATCGCACCTTCGGGGTCGAGGGTCACGATGGCGTTCACCTGCGGGCCGACGCGGTCGATGCGCTCCAGGTGCGCGCGGACGACCTCGCGCGCCGAGAGTTCGCGGCGGCGGATGCGGGCCGCCAGGTCGGTGGCATCGGCGTAGGTGAGGTCGGTGTCCGAGGTATCGGTGCCGGTTGTGGTGCCGGGGGCGATACCGGTGGAGGTGCCGGGGCCGGTGCGGGTATGGGTTCCGGTGCCGGGGGTGTGGGTCATGGCCGTCCTCACCGTTCGCGGGCACGAGGGCTCATCGTCGGGACGCGGGGCGAGGACCGTCAAGAGGGCCCGGCGGGCGGCGCGCCGGGGCCGGGCGACGGTAGCTGCCCCGCCCCGGCCCCCGCGCCCGCTCTCAGGCCCGCAGCGCCACGTGCGGCGTCTGCGCGCCGAGCACGCCCCGGGCCCGCGCCACGGCTTCCTCGTCGCCGTGGCGCACCCCGCACGCCATCACGCCGACCGCGTCGAGCGCCGCGAGCGTGGGCAGCGCGTACCGCTCGGCGTCCGTCAGCTCCCGCCCGTAACCGCGCAGGAAGGCGGCGCCCAGGGCCCGGTCGCGCTGCCAGGGGCCGTACGCCATCCGTACGAGGTCCTCGGCCGCGCAGCCGCCGCGTGCCTGCGCGAAACCGACGAGCGCGAGGCGGGCACCCGCCGCGTCCCACAGCAGGTGGTCCTCACGGAGGTCGCCGTGGAGGAACGCCGCGGGCAGCGGCGGGAGCAGGTGGAGCACCGCGGCGCGGTCGAGGACCAGCCGCCGCTCCGCCGCGTCCAGCGCCCCCACGGCCGTCAGCGCGGCCACCTGCTCCTCGGCGGCGGCGCGGCGGTCGGCCGCCCAGCGGTCCGCGCCGCCCGCGGGCGCCGCGCCGCCCGCGTCGTGCAGACGGCGCAGCAGCGCCCCTGCCTGCCGGTACCTCTCCGTGCGGCCCGCCGCCTGGGCGGTGGCGTCCAGGCCCGGCGCGGCGGTGAGCAGCAGCGCGAGGGCTCCGGGGTCGCTGTCGACGAGGACGGGCGCGTGGGCGTGGCCGAGGGCGGGTACGGCGTGGCGGTAGGCGTGGGTCTCGCGCGTGTAGCGGGCCGCCGTCGGCGCCACCTTGAGGAAGAACCGGGACGCGTCCGCGCGCGTCAGCTCCCACACCCGCGAGCCGGCCGGCCGCCACGAGACGCCACGGACCGCGGTGATCTCGCCACCGGCCCGGCGACGGGCCCAGGCACCGATGGGATTCGGGACGGATTGCACAGTTCCTCCTCGGTTGACGCCGGTTCGGACGGGTGCTCGCAGAACGAGGCCCGCGGACCGTCCGTCACGGTCCCACGAGGGCCCCTTCTCGGTCGAAAGTTCGACCACCCCGTCAACGCGCTGCCCCACGGGGGCCGCGCGCGGCGCGATTCACCCGGCCGTGGCAGGCCACCCGATCCGGGGATTGCGGGCTGCCGGATGGCCGGAAGTCGGCCGCCGGGGAGCCGGTACACCCGCGCCGAGTTATACAGTTGCGCAAACCGGCAAGTCACTCGCCGGTTCACCACGTCCACAGCGCACCGCGTGACGGGCACCCATCCGCCGGGGGGATCTCCATGCCAGGCACCGACTCCCTACGGGCCGAGGAAGCCGCCGTCTTCGCGCACGTCCTCGGCGAGGCACTCGACTCCCCGGAGGTCAGGGCGGCGATGCGCCGCACACCGGACGCCGCCGACCGCGAGCGACTGCGCCTCCGGGCCCACCGGGAACGCGACACCCTCTGCGCCGCCGCGGCGTCCGAGTACGAGGCGTACGCACGGCTGCGCACCGACGACGACACCCACCCCGGCACCGGCAGCGACGCCGACGCGGACGCCCGTACGGCCACCGGCTCCGGCGGCGGCCTGCTCCCCGCCCTCGCCGTACTCGTACCGAGCCTGGGAGCGGTGGCCGCGGTCCTCTTCCTCGCGATCGGCTTCGGGATGCGACTCGTCGGCATCCACCGGCAGTTCGCCGACGAACTGGTGTACGCGGGCTGGATCGCCGCGGGCGTCGCGGCGGCGGCGACCGCGGCCGGCCTGGTCTGGCTGCTGGTGACGGCGGCCCGCAACCGCTCGGCGACGCCCGCCCACGGCGACGCGGCCCCGGGCGGCGACTGCGCCGGCCAGGAATCCGAGGCCGCGCGGGCCCGCGCGGCCTGGCAGGTGGCACTGCTGGAGCGCGGCATCCTGCCGTTCCTGCTGCGCCGCATCGACGAGGAGCGGGCGCGCGCCGGCACGGCGGCAGCCCCGGCGCCCCGCTCCCGCCCCGGCTACTCCGCCCCCGAATACGGCAGCCCGGAGTACGGCAGCCCCGAGTACGCCAGTCCCGGCTACGCGGGGCCCGCGTACGGGAGCCCTGCGTACGAAAGCCCCGACCGTCAGGGGTGACCCGGCTTATCCACAGGGCTGGCTGTGAGCCACGCCACACGGGCACTATGGGCGCATGGGGAGGGGCACCAGCTCTGCGCCGACGGGCCCGCCGCAGCCGTCGCCGCGGCGGCGCAACGCCGTGCTCCGGCTGTACGACGCCCCCCTGCACCGGGACTGGGCGTTCTGGCTCACCGTCGGCCTGGCCGCCCTGGAGACCGCCGCCGTCAGCGCGTATCCCGGGCCGTCGAGCGGCCTGCCCCGCTGGCTGGACACGCTGCTCGCGGTGCTCGTCTTCACCCTGCTCTTCGGAGTGCTGCCCGCCTGGCTCCGGCTGGCCGCCCGCAGCTGGCGATGGCGCGGACAGCAGCCCCCGCCGAAGCCGCCACCACCCGACGCCGCACCCCGGCACACCGCCCCACCCCAGGAGGACACCCCGCCCCGCGAGTCCGCCCCGCCCCCGCAACCCGCCCCGCCTCGCGAGTCCGCCCCGATCCGGCAGCCGGCCCCACCACACCGGCCCTCCTCGTTCCGGCAGCCCGCCCGCCCCGAATCCGCATACCCGCCGTCCCCCGACCCCCTGGCCACCGCCCGCCGCGCCCTCCCCCACCCCGTCGCCCGCACCGTCCACGAGATGCAGCGGGCGCACAGCCACAAGGACCGCCACGAGGCGCTGCTCGAAGCCGCCGAGACGCTCGCCGCCACCGTCGCCGTCACCGCGGCGGGGCTGCTGCTGCACGCGGGAACCGGCGCCCGCAACCTCGCGGAGCTGCGCGCCGCCCTCGCCTCCGGCGGCGGCACCACCTTCGGCACCTGGACGGCATGGCTGCACCACCTGTGCCGGGTCGCACAGGACCGTACGGACGTGGTGCCCGGCCTGGCCGAGGCCCTGCGGGACGGGGCCGGCACGACCGCCGGGCCGAGCGGCCCCGGTCTCGCCCGGCTCCTCGACCGCCTCAAGGGTGAGCGCAACCGCACCTCGCACGGCGACAAACCGCGGACCCAGGAAGAGGCCGCGCTGCGCATCGCCGAGCACCAGCTCACCTTCGAACGGGCGCTGGAGCGCGCCCAGTTCCTGGGCGGCCTGCCCTGGCTGCTCACCGTGTCGTGCGCCTACCAGCGCCGCACCGGGACGTTCGAGGTCGTGGCGCACCACCTGATGGGCGACCACCCGGACTTCGACCGGCTGACCTTCCCCTGCCCGGCACCGGTCTCCGACGACACGGTGTACGTGCTCAGCCCGGCGGGCCCGGTCGCCCTGTCGCCGTTCGTCGCCAGCCTGTACTGCGCGCAGTGCGGCCGCCGCGAGCTGTGCCACGCCCACCGCGCGGGCCACCGCAGCCGGCCCGCCGCCTACAAGAGCTTCGGCCGCGGGCACGTCATCCCGCACCCCGGGCTCGACGACGAGTTCGCCGCACTCCCCGGCCCGCGCCCGCCCCACCCGTGACGCCCCCCGAACCTCCGCTGCTCCCGGCCCCCGCCACCCCTAGTTAGAAATGGGACCCATTTTCATATAGCCTCGTCCCGCACCACCGCCACGTGCCCGCGGCACGCCCGTACGGCTCCCGCGCGCCCGTCGGCGCCCCGCGTCCCAGGAGAGGTTTGTCGGACCATGGCCGTTCCCAAGCGGAAGATGTCCCGCAGCAACACCCGCCACCGCCGCGCCCAGTGGAAGGCCCGCACGCCCGCCCTGGTCCCGGTGACCGTCGACGGCTCCGTCTACCAGGTCCCGCGCCGCCTGGTGAAGGCGTACCGGCTCGGCCTGCTGCGCCCGGAGGACTGACCGCCCATGGATCGGCCGACGCACGCCCCGGCGCCCCGAACGGAGCCCGGCCCGCCGCCCGGTGGCCCGCTGCCCGTCACCGTGCTCTCCGGATTCCTCGGCGCCGGCAAGACCACCCTGCTCAACCACGTCCTGCACAACCGGGCGGGCCTGCGCGTCGCGGTGATCGTCAACGACATGAGCGAGGTCAACATCGACGCCGCGCTCGTCCGCGGCGGTGAGGCCGCCCTGTCGCGCACCGAGGAACGGCTGGTCGAGATGACCAACGGATGCATCTGCTGCACCCTGCGCGACGACCTGCTGGAGGAGGTCGCCCGGCTGGCGGGCGAGGGCCGCTTCGACCACCTGCTCATCGAGTCCAGCGGCATTTCCGAGCCGATGCCGGTGGCCGCGACGTTCGCGTTCCCGCGCGACGACGGCGCGACGCTCGGCGACCTGGCCCGGCTGGACACCATGGTCACGGTGGTCGACGCCGCCCGCTTCCACGCCGAACTGGCGGGCGGCGACGGCCTCGCCGAGCGCGGCCTCGCCCCGTACGAGGACGACGAGCGCACCGTCAGCGACCTGCTGATCGACCAGGTCGAGTTCGCCGACGTCCTCGTCGTCAACAAGCTCGACCTGGTGGACGACGAGCAGGCCGCACACCTGCGGGCCGCCCTCGCCCGGCTCAACCCGGCGGCCCGGATCGTCCCCGCCCGGCACGGCCGCGTGGCAGCCTCCGAGGTCATCGGCACCGGCCGCTTCGACCTGGAGCGCGCCCAGCAGGCACCCGGGTGGGTCAGGGAGCTGAACGGCGAACACGTACCGGAGACCGAGGAGTACGGGATCTCCAGCACCGTGTTCCGCGCGGCGCGCCCCTTCCACCCCGGGCGGCTCTGGGAGTTCGTCACGGAGGGCATGGACAGCGGGCGGTACGGGGACATCCTGCGGTCCAAGGGGTTCTTCCGCCTCGCCGGCCGGCCGCGCGTGACCGGCCTGTGGTCGCAGGCGGGCCCGGTCGCCCGCTTCGAGCCGTCGGGGTTCCACGACGCGAGCGGCGTGGACGCCCAGGAACTGGTCTTCATCGGCACCCGGCTGCGCGCCGAAGCCCTGCACACCGCCCTCGGCGGCTGTCTCGTCACGGACGCCGAGGCGTTCGGCGCGGACTACGGCACCGACCCGTTCCCGGCCTGGGACACCTACGGGGCGGACGCCACCTGCGAGCACGAGGACGGGCACGAGGACGAGGACGAACCGGCATGGGCGGCCGGCTGACCCGGCAGCGCGCCTCCGTCCTGCGCGTGCTGGCCGCGTGCCAGGACTTCGTCTCGGCGCAGGAGTTGCACTTACGCCTGGAGACCGCCGACGACCCCGTAGGGCTGTCCACCGTCTACCGCACCCTGCGCGAACTGGAGCGGTCCGGGCAGGTCGACGTCGTACGGGACGAGGCGGGCGAGCGCCTCTACCGGCCGCGGCCCGCCGACGGTCACCGCCACTACCTGATCTGCCGCCGCTGCGGCCGCAGCCGCCCGCTGGACGCCGACGAGGTGGAGCGCTGGGCGGAGCGGGTCGGCGCGGAGAGCGGCTACAGCGCCGTCGAACACACCGTGGAACTGAGCGGCATCTGCGCCGGGTGCACCGGACCGCGCACGTAGCCGGGCCGCACGCAGGATGTACGTACGGGCTGTGCGGGCTTTACGTCCCCGGGCCTGCCCTCGGACTCCACGCGTCGAGAAAATCCCGCCCCATCGGCAACCCCGGCCGCTCCCGCACGTCGTGAGGGGTGAGGGCGCCATCCGGCGCCGTCCCGCCGATCATGGAGCAGCCACCGTGAACGACACTCGCACCGCCGCCTCGTCCCCCGCGCCCGCCGCCTCGTACGCGCCCTCCCGCGACGCCGGGCGCGGGGCCCGCAACCGGGTACGGAGCGCCGTGACCGCCGGGCTGCTGGTGGCCTTCGCCCTGCCGGCGATCGGCCTGGCCGGTACGGCACACGCCGAGGAGCCGGCCGTGAAGGCGCAGTCCCCCAGCGCCGCGCCGAAGGAGCCGGGCGCCCCCGCCACCGACCGCAAGCCGGCCCCGGCGCCCACCAACCCGTCCTCGCACTCGCGGCAGAGCGCCGAGCCCAGCGCCGCCCCCAGCGCCGCACCGAGTTCCGCGCCCGGCCGGGACGGCGCCGCCAAGCCCGCGCCCGCGCACGGCCGGGAAGACGCCGCCAAGCCCGCACCCGCGCCTGCCAAGGACGAACTGGCCAAGACCGGCGCCTCCACGACCACCAACGTGGCGATGGGCGCCGGGGCCGTGCTCCTGATCGCCGGGGGCGGCGGCGCCATGTACGCTGCCCGCCGCCGCAACAGCGCCGGCTGAGCGCCCCCGCCCCTGGACACCCCGACGGCCTAGGAACCGATGGAGTTCACCGCCGCCGCGCCCCTCGCCCCGGTACGCCCCGCCGCGCCGGGGCCTTGGCGCGCCCTGGGCCGGCGCCTGCTCCGGCGCGGCGCCCGCCCCGCTGCCGACACCGCCGCCGAAGCGGGTGCCCGCCGCGCCACGCCGCCGGGGGCCGCCTACGGCCCGCCGCCCGCTTCCCGGGCCGCCCCCACGCACCACGGGGACCGCACCTCCCACACCCCCGGCTCCGGCCTCACCATCACCGACCTCTACCACTCCCACCGGCTGTCCATGGTGCGGCTGGCGGTGCTGCTGGTGGACGACCGGGCCACGGCCGAGGACGTCGTCCAGGACGCGTTCGCGGCCCTCTACAAGCGCCACGGCGAACGGCTCGACGAGGTCGACAACGCCCTCGCGTACCTGCGCACCGCCGTCGTCAACGCGGCCCGCTCGGTACTGCGGCGCCGCCGCACCGCGCGCGACTACACACCCCCGTACGAAGCGGATGCGCCCTCCGCCGAGGAACGCGTCGTCCTGGACGAAGAGCACCGCGAGGTCCTGGCCGCCCTCGGCCGCCTGACCGCCCGCCGCCGCGAGGTCCTCGTCCTGCGTTACTGGGGCGAGCTCAGCGAGGCGCAGATCGCGGCCACGCTCGGCATCAGCCGCGGCTCGGTGAAGTCGATCGCCAGCCGCGCGCTGGACTCCCTGGAAAAGATGCTGGAGGCGCGGTCATGACGAACCACGGCCCCGAGGGCGGGCCCGGCCCCTGGGACCGGCGTGGGGACGGGCGCGACGGACATGGCGGGTGCGACGGAACGGCCCCGGGCGACGCCCCCCATACGCGTCCGGTCGATACGCGTCCGGTCGAGGCACGGCTCCAGGCCGCCTTCGCGGCCCGCGCCGGGCAGATCGACCTGCGCGACCTGCGGCCCGCCGCACCGCCCGGTCCCCGCCCGCGCCGCCGCCCGTTCCTCGGACGGCGGCTGCGCCGCCTCGTCCTGCCCCTGGCAGCGGCGGCCACGGCGACCGCAGCCGCGGTGGGCTACCTGGCCCTCGCCCCCGGCGACCCCACCACGCCGCGCCCCGTACCCGCCGCCACGCCCAGCCCCGTACCGCCCCGCCCCACGCCCACCCCGACGCCCGCTCCGGCCACTCCCACCCCCTCTCAGCACTCCCCCGCCCCCGACCCCTCCGGCACCCCGCCCGGCCCCTCGGCCCGGCCCGGCATCCCTTCCCCGAGCACCCGTCCCAACGTCCCGCCCAAGAACGCCCGGCCGCCCACGGGCGCGCACCGCCGGACGTCCGCGCCGCCTCCGGAAGCCGCGAAGCGCACGGCGACGGCGGTACCCAGCCGGCCGACGTCGGACCGCCCGGCACTGCTCACGAGGACCGATCGCTGAGAGGGAGGATGCGCGCCTCGCGTGCGCACCTCCCCGGCTCCCCGTTTCCCTCGACTACCACCCGCCCCGCCCCGAAGCCGTCCGGCGCGACGGGCCGTACCTCGATCGTGTCGAATTCGCCCTCGCCACACGCTTCACGGACTTTGCGGAATTCGGCCCTCTTTGCCGCCTCGCCCACGTATCCGTCCCGACCGCCGAAACCCTTCGGACACTCATTTCCGGCCGTCCTCGGGAGCGCGTCGCGCCACATTTTTCCGGCCGCGGGCGCCTTTCCCTGGCCGTGGCGATCCTCTCCCCACCGTGGCCGCCGGGGACGCGCACCACCCTCCCCACCCGCCCCCGAAGCCGTCTTCCGCGCAGCACGCTCCGGAATTGCCACCCTTTGTCGTCTTCGCACTCCGACTGCATGGCTGCGCCCGGAGCCGCTGGCCCGGTAGGCTTTCCGTGTGATCTTCAAGCGCATCGGAAATGGGCGGCCGTACCCGGACCACGGCCGGGAAAGCACCCGCCAGTGGGCGGATGTTGCCCCTCGCCCGGTACGCCTTGACCAGTTGGTGACGACCAAGCAGCAGCTCGACCTGGAGACGCTGCTCGCCGAGGACTCCACCTTCTACGGCGACCTCTTCGCGCACGTCGTGAAGTGGCAGGGCGACCTCTACCTGGAAGACGGGCTGCACCGCGCCGTGCGCGCGGCCCTTCAGCAACGGCAGGTGCTCCACGCCCGCGTCCTGGAACTGGGCTGACGGCACCGCCACCCCGCCTGACGCGGCGTCAGTCACCCGGTCGGCGGATCGTATTGGCCCTTTCGGGTGGGGTCTCGCGCCACGCGTTGATCATTTAGTAGGCACGGGACCCGCCCCGCACTACGCTGCGAACATGAGTATGCTGACGCCCCCCGGCATGGGCGGTAAGAAGTACCGCATCACGGGCGACAGATATCCGCGGATGCGCCGCCCCCGGCACCGCCGGCGGATCGCCCTGGTGATCACCGCCGCCGTCTGCGCCCTCGCCCTGGCCGGCTGGGGCACGCTGCAGCTCATCGACGTCTTCGGCGGCAAGGGCGGTACGGCCCAGGCCGCGCAGGACAAGAAGAAGTGCCCCGACCAGGACGGCGCCAAGCAGGCCGGCGCCCTGTCCACCGGTACGGGCAAGCCGCTGCCCAAGCCCGCCGACGTCGCCGTGAACGTCTTCAACGCCACGGCGCGCGGCGGACTCGCCAAGACGACCGCCGACGAGCTGAAGAAGCGCGGCTTCAAGGTCGGCAAGGTGGGCAACGCGCCGCCCGCCTACGACAAGAAGGTCAAGGGCACGGGCGTACTCCTGGGAGCGCGTACGACGGCCGAGGGTGCCCAGAAGGTACTGGGCACACAGCTCGAAGGCGCCGAGCCGAAGACCGACGACACCCGCAAGACGGGCGACGTCGATCTGATCATCGGCGACGCGTTCAAGGCCCTGGCGGAACCGGCCGCGGCCCAGAAGTCGCTCACCGCGCTGACGGCACCGCCGAAGAAGGACCCGCGCTGCCGGAAGTGACCCGGCCGGAGCCGGGACGGCGTACGGCCTGACCACAGCCGGGACAGGCCCGGCCCCCGGCTTCCCGGGGGGAAGTCCCGCCTCCCGGACCTCCGGCCTCTCGCCTCAGCCCGCCGTGCCGTACATCCGGTCGCCCGCGTCGCCCAGGCCGGGGACGATGTAGCGGTCGGGGTCCAGGCACTCGTCCACGGCCGCCGTGACGACCGTCACCGGCGCGCCCGCCAGCTCGCGCTCCATCACCTCGACGCCCTCGGGCGCCGCCAGCAGGCAGATCGCGGTGACGTCGTCCGCGCCCCGGTTGATCAGCTCCTGGATCGCCGCGACCAGCGTGCCGCCGGTGGCCAGCATCGGGTCGACCACGTACACCTGGCGGCCCGAGAGGTCGTCCGGCATCCGGGTGGCGTACGTGTGGGCCTCGTACGTCTCCTCGTTGCGGACCATGCCCATGAAGCCGACCTCGGCCGTGGGCAGCAGCCGGACCATGCCGTCCAGCATCCCCAGACCGGCGCGCAGGATCGGCACGACCAGCGGCCGGGGGTGGGACAGCCGCACTCCGGTGGTCGCCGTCACCGGGGTCTCGATGTCGACCTGCTCGGTCCGCACATCGCGGGTGGCCTCGTACGCGAGCAGGGTGACCAGCTCGTCGGCGAGACGCCGGAAGGTCGGGGAATCGGTGCGCTTGTCGCGCAGGGTAGTGAGTTTGTGCGCCACCAGCGGGTGGTCGACGACGTGGATCCGCATGACATCGACAGTAGCCGAGGTCAGGAGCACCGGCGCCCGCCCGTCGGCACCGGGCGGGCCGGCAGCGGATTCCGCCGCGCTGGCATCGAACCACCTGTCCGGGGGAAAGTGGGCACAAACGCCCGGTCTGTCGTACCGGCGCCGGGCATGGACCTCGTCCCAAGGCGGTGTACGGCGTGCCCGACGGGAATGGGAGCGGAAACGGAACCGGAACCGGCCGCGGCGCCGGACGCGGCGGAACCGGCAGCGGGAACGCGAGCCGGCGCCGGACCAGCAGGGGCGCCGGAAGCAGGCCCGTACGGCCGGGAGAGCAGGCGGCGGGCAAACGACCGGACCGGACACCGCCCGCGCCCACAGCCCCGGCCACACCCACGGCCCCGGCCGCGAAACCACCCCCGGCCCCCTCCACAAGCCCGCCCCCGCCTTCCTCCTCCCCCCTCCCCGACGAAGGCGCCACCGGAGGTGAGAACGACGCGGCGCGCCGACGCCGACGCGCCCAGTTCCTGCGTGACCTCAGCGAGGCCAAGGAGCTGCGCGACCGTGTGCAGCCGCGCCGCGCCCGGGCGGCACGGATGCGCCAGGCCATGAGAATGCGCACGTTCCGCTGGTAGCCGAACGCCACTCCAGCCCCATCAGAACCTCTCGTCCCGACGGACGTGAGCCACATCTCTCGTAACGGCCGCACGACGCAACGCCGAAGACCCCGCGCAATCGCGTTGTTTCTGCCACGATTCCGATGGGCGGGGACCTGCGGCGCCCCGGCGCCGCCCCGTCCGACCCGGCACGCCTATGACCAGTGGGAGAGTCACGGTGTACTTCGCCGCACTGCTCGCGCGCACCGAAGACGGGTGGGAAGCGAGCGACACGGAGCTCGACAATGTGGAGACCCTGACCGATCTGGCCGACCTGGCCCGTGAGGCCGCGGTCGACGACGACACGGTGGTGGCATACATCGAGCAGGAGGGCACGTGGTTCGGAGTCGTCCGCGTGGACGGCGAGGACGATCCGCGGATCTTCATCTCGAACGCCGCCGCCGCGGCCCGCAGCTCGTACGGTGCGATGCTCACCGACGAACTGCTCGGCCGTGACGAGGACGGCACGGACGACCTCGACAGCCTCGACCTCGACGGTACGGAGGACGGCGAGCCCGACCCGGCGGACAGCCAGGGCGAGGGCGTGGAGACGGCCACGGACACCGGCGCGCCCGCGCCGCCGTCCGGCCCGCTCGGCGACCCGGCCCTGCTGGCCGACCTGGGCATCGGCGCCAAGGACCTGCTCGCGCTCGACACCGACGCGCTGTCCGAGATCGCCGACGCCCTCGGCTGCACGGACGTCCTGGAGGCCGTGAGGTAACCCCCGTCACGGACACTGGGAGGCATGACCGCCCCCTTGCCCGACCCCCTCCACACACCGGCGCCCGACCCGCTGCGCGATCCCTGGACCGCGGCGATGCGACGGGCGCTGGACGAGGCTGCCCGCGCCCCCGGGACCGGAGACGTCCCGGTGGGCGCCGTCGTGCTGTCCCCGGACGGCACGGTGATCGGCACCGGCCGCAACGAGCGCGAGGCGACCGGCGACCCCACCGCACACGCGGAGGTCCTCGCCATCCGCGAGGCGGCCCGCACCTTGCGGGAGGGGCCGCCGCCCGCGGCTTTCGCCGGTGGCGGGCGACGGGCAGAGGAGGCATCGCGTAGCGGTTCCGCCTGGGGTGGTGGGAGACGGGCGGGAGAGTGGCGGCTGACCGGCTGCACGCTCGTCGTCACCCTGGAGCCGTGCACGATGTGCGCGGGCGCCATCGTGCTGTCCCGCCTCGACCGCGTCGTCTACGGGGCCGCAGACGAGAAGGCGGGCGCCGTCGGCTCCCTCTGGGACGTCGTACGCGACCGCCGCCTCAACCACCGCCCCGAGGTGATCACCGACGTCCTCGCCGCCCCCTGCGCCGACCTCCTGACCACCTTCTTCCGCTCCCGCTGACCCTCCGGCACCCCTCCCCCGGACACCGATTTCGGCGTACGGCACCTCGTGGGCTAGAGTTCCTCTCGGTAGCGTGTCCGAGCGGCCGAAGGAGCGCGCCTCGAAAGCGCGTGAGGGGGCAACTCCTCCGTGGGTTCAAATCCCACCGCTACCGCTCGCAAAGAACCGCCCCCGACCCGTGAAAACGGGTCGGGGGCGGTTTTGTGTTGCCGTCCCGTGCAACACATGTGCAACACGGGCACCTCGTAGGTGGTGCGTATGGCATCAATACGGACGCGACAGAGCGCGGGCGGCCGGGAGACGTTCAGGGTCATCTGGTGCGAGGGCGGCTCCCGTGAGGGCGCCTGGCAGGGCGAAAACTTCGACGACGAGACTTCGGCATACTCCAGCCGCGACAACCGCGCCTGCCTGCGCCGCCGGGCATCAAGGCGACCATCGCCGAGCCGGACGACCAGCGAACCCACCGCCGCAACCGTGGCCGGGCAGGCGGCCGTCCACCCGCTTTCGACAAGGCCCGGTATCGGCGGCGCCGGGCGTCGGTGTTCCCGACCTTCCGGGGAGCCTCCGCACGCGCGTCGACGTGATCGGCACCGGAACCGGCCCGAACGCGATCGTCCCCCTTGACTGCGGGTCAGCGGGCGCGCCGGCCCCGAAGGAACGCCCGCCTGGGCAGGACGAGCAGCAGCAGGCTGTAGTACTGCAGCACGGGTACGGCGAGGGCAAGGACAAGAGCCAGGACCAGAAGGAGGACGTTGAGATAGCTCTCGGTATACAAATCGTTGATCCTCCGCCGGTCCTCTTCACCGTCCCCCTCGACCAGTCCCGGGGTGGTTTTCAGGATTCTCAGCATCGCCAGCCGGCACACCATGCTCGCCAAGAGAACCGTGTAATAGAACGCCGCCGCGAACCGGTTGCGGCCGAAGGCGCCGATCATCTCCGTCGGCAGGGGAAGCACGACGACGGACAGCAGCCATCCCATGTTCCACACCGTCAAAGAGCGGGTGACCCGCGCGACCGACGAGAAGGTCCGGTGGTGCTCCCGCCAGATGTTTGCGATGACCGCGAAGCTGAGCAGGAAGCTCCAGATCTGGTCGAGGTGACCGGTGAACACCTCGCTGGCCTGGTGGTGGGCGGACACGGCCTCCGGAACGAGATCGATCAGCGGCAGGATCAGCAAAGTGATCGAGATCGCGGTCACCGCGTCGGTGAACAACACCAGCCGTTCACCCGAGGCACCCCCTTCGCTCCTGCCCGGCGCGGGGACCGGCGGCTGAGCCGGGTCGTATCCTCCCGTGCCGATGTGGTCGACGGCGTCGCTGGCACCCATGCGTGTTGCACCTTTCTTCTGTCCGGTCCATCGGGCCGGGGTCTGCCGGCTGCGGCGGCTCCCACGACCAGGGCGAACCCCAATGTCTGGCTGTACAAGGGCTGTTGGGTAAACGGATTCGAGTTCGAGTACGAAGCAGCCGCTGCCCACGGGGCAGGCCGGGGCTCAGGGCTGCCCGGAGGCGCGCACCTTCAGCGCTGCCGAGCGGGTGAGCAGCGCGGCGATCGCCATGAACACCAGCCCGTTGGTGACGATCGAGGCGATGTCCTGAGGCGGGGCGCCGTGCCGGAAGAAGAAGCGGCCCAGCTCGGGCTCGTACCAGTAGGTGGCGCCGATGGAGAACACCGAGCGGGCGACGATCAGGCCGATCCAAAGCGCCGCGTAGCTGCGGCCGGCCCGGGCGACGACCTGGCCGTCCGGCTCCCGGAAAACCTGGACCTGGCTGACGGCGACCAGCCCGAACAGCACGCCGGCCGCGAGGCCGCAGATCTCGATGGCCAGGCCGATCCCGTTGTCGAAGAAGGTGTGGACGAACACGGGGACGATGATCACCGCGACGATCAGCGGGCGGAGCAGGCGTCCGCGGCTCACCGCCTTGGTGCCGAGGTCGGCGTGCAGGGTCGTGAGCAGCACGACGACGTTGATGAGGAGAGCGCTCTGCAAGGTGGACATGGTTTCCGCCGGTAGGTGAAGGGGGTTGCTGTCCACACAGCGTCGGACCTGTGCCGCGGCCCGGGCGTCGGCCGAGGAGCCGAGGAGGGTGGAGCGCGGATACCTCCACCCTTCTCCACCCACCTCCACCTGCCGGCGGGCCCCGGCCCGGCTGCGGGGCACAGGTGCGTGCCAAGCTGAAACCATGGTCATCACCACCGAAGGCAAGCCGTCGTCGGGGCACCCCGTGCCACCGCGACCGCTCCTGCCGCGTGCCGACCTCTGGCAGCATGGGCTGCCCCGGGTGCTCGGGTTGGCTCTGGTGCTGGTCGGCCTGCCGTTCTCGGACGGGCTTGTCTGGTCCGCCACCACCTGGGCGCTGGTGGTGCTGATGAGCGGCGCCTGGGCTCTGTGGTGCGCGGCCGGCTTCCGTGCGGGATCTCCGGTGCCCGAGGCGTTGGCAGCGCCGATCCTGGGCGTCGCAATGATCAGCGGGAACCTCCTGGTCACCCTCGAACCCGAGGCCATGCTGGCCACGGCAATCGTCGGCATGGCGGCGGTGTCGTCCGGAGCGATCCTGTCCACGCTGGTCAGCGCGGCCGTGCTGGCGGCCGGCGTCCTGGCGCTGGCGATCGGCGGGATCGTGGCCGGCTTCCCCGGGCAGGCATGGGCGCGCGTCGCCGCCTGGATCGCCGCCCTGCTGGCTTGCCAGCTCGCCGGCGCGACCCGGCGCAGCATCGGGACTCAGCACGCGCAGGCGGAGGAACTGCTGCTGCAGACCCGGCGTGTGCACGAGGAGGAGCAGCGGGCCGCGGCGCTGGCCGAGCGGACCCGGGTCGCCCGGGAGATCCACGACGTCCTGGCGCAGTCGCTGGGTGCCCTGGCGGTGCAGTTGGACGTGACCGACTCGCTGCTCACCGCGGATCCGCCGCGCACCGAAGAGGCGGTGGAGCGGGTCCGCAACGCCCGCCGGATCGCCGTCGACGGACTGACCGAGACCCGCCGCGCGATCGCGGTCCTGCGTGCGGACACCCCACCCCTGCCGGAGGCCCTCACCGCGCTGGTCCACGACCACCGCACCGCCTCCGGCGCGCCCGCGACCTTCACACCGGTCGGCCCCCCGCGCGCTCTCGAACCGGACGTCGGGCTAGCGTTGCTGAGAGTCGCCCAGGAGTCCCTGGCGAACGCCGCCAAGCACGCCCGCGGACAGGAGCTGACCGCCACTTTGGACTACGAAGAGGACCAGGTGAGGCTGACCGTGCTGTCCGGGCCCGCCGGCTCCGGTGGCGGCGAGGCCGGCCCACGGCCCCGAGTAGCGGGGATGGACGGCGGCTACGGTCTGGCCGGCATGCGCGAGCGGTTGCTGCTGGTCGGCGGCGACCTGACGGCCGGCCCCACCCCGCAGGGGTGGCGCGTGCAGGCGGAGGTGCCCGCATGAGTACCCGGGTCGTGGTCGTCGACGATCAGCAGGTGGTCCGCGAAGGCCTGATGACCCTGCTGGACATGATGGACGGCATCGACGTCGTCGCCGGGGGCGCGAACGGCGAGGAGGCCGTCGCCCAGGTCGCCGAAACGCACCCGGACGCGGTGCTGATGGACCTGAGCATGCCGGGGATGGGCGGCGTGGAAGCCACCCGCCGGATCGTGACGGCGCACCCGGACGTGGCCGTCGTGGTGCTGACGACCATGGCGGACGATCAGCTGATTCTCGACGCCCTGCAGGCCGGCGCCCGCGCCTACCTGACCAAGGACGCCGGCAAGACCGAGATCGTCCGCGCGATCGAGGCCGCGCTCGCCCGGCACACCACCTTGGACCCGATCGCCCAGGAGCGGCTGCTGGCCGCCGCCATGCGCGGCACCGACCATACGACCGAACGGCGGCGGGCCAAACCGTCGCAGGACCTGCTGACCCCGCGCGAGTCCGACGTACTGCGGCTGCTCGCCCAAGGGTTGTCCAACGGCGCGATCGGCCGGCGCCTGCTGGTGGGGGAGGCCACCGTCAAGACCCACATCAACCACCTGTTCGCCAAGCTCCAGGTCCGCACCCGCGCGGAGGCCGTCGCCTGGGCCCATGCCCACGGTTTCGGACCCGGTGCGGACGGCGTGCGCTCTGGCCGGCCCGCCGGGTGAGCGGCGCGCCGGGCACGTAGCTGAGCACGGCCACCCGGCCGGAGAGGGTGTGCAGCCGCTGAAGGCCTGGCGAGGCATCGCGACTCGCTGTGACAAGACACCCGAGAGCTATCTCGCAGGCCTCCACCTCCGCGCCTCGATGATCTGGATCAACGATCTCCTGAAGGCACCCGGCTGATCACAACCTCACACAGGCCCTGGATGAGTGCTTCCGATTTCCGGTCAGTGGTCGTAGGCGATCAGTGACCTGGTGACGGGGCTGTGGTGGTGCGGTGGTGCCAGATGGCTGTGGTCAGGGCGAGGATGCGCTGGGCGATGCGGACACCGACGCCTTCGACGGTGCGGCCGCCGTGCTGCTCCAGGCCGAGCCGGCCCTTGAGGGTGTCGTTGACCGACTCGATCAGTTGCCGGACGGCCTTGAGTAGGACTTCTCCCGGTCGTGGGGTGACATTGCGGTAGGAGGGCCGCAGCAGCCGCACTCCGCGGGCGGCCGGGAAGCGGTCCGGTTCGGCTGAGACGTAGCCCTTGTCCGCCACGATCAGCAGGCCGGGTCGGGCGGTGATCAGGTCCGTGTCGGTGTCCACCAGGGCGGTGACCGCCGTCATGGCCACCCTCATCTTCGGCGATGCCCTGACGGCGTTGATGGGTGTGGGGATCGCCCCGGTCATCGCCGGTGTGCTGTGCGTGGAACTCGGCTCCCAGGCCGCCCACGCCCGCCAAGCCCTCGGGGAAGGGGCGAAGGCATGACCTGGCTGCTCCTGATCGGTTCGATCCTGTCCAAAACCGCCGCCACCCTGTCACTGCGCACCAAAGTCATGGGGACAGGCATCGGCCTGATCATCGTCGGGGTCCTGTTCATCGAACTCGGCGCAGCGCACTGACCGGACGCCGACCGGTGACCAGCTCCGTTGAATGTCAGAAGTACCGCCCAGGCCGAGCGGCAGCTCGACCGGTTGCCGCTGTACGGGCGAGACGTCGGCGCGGGCCGGAACCCGGCTCACCCCCGCCCAGCACCACGCCGGGGAGAGCTGCAACCGTGCCACTGACGGCATTCCGGGCAGTGGCCTCCGCAAGGGCCTATTCGCTGAGCCACTTCGCCATCCACCCCTCGTTCTGTGCGGAGATGACCCGTTCGCACTGCTCGACGAAGGCATCGTCGGTGGCGGCGTCGGCTTCCTCGGTGCGGCGGGCCGTCAGGCTTTCCAGTTCCATGGCGGTACGGGAGAATTCGACCTCCTGGTAGGCGTATCGGGAGGCCGCGGCGTGCGCGGTGACCGCGGCGACCACGGTGGTGACCGTCGCGACCCACGCGGTGGCCCAGTCCGACCCGTAGGCGCCGGATACCCCGCCCAGTACCGCGGCGGTGGCGGCCAATACCAGTTCCGCCCGTCGAACCTGGGCGGACCGTCGGCTCATTTGCGCGGCCCGGGGCCGGTAGTACTCCTCAATCTGGCTGGCGATCCGCAGCTCCAGGTAGGACCCGACATCGGTGACGGCGGGCAGCGCGCGCGGGCGCGGGGCGAAGGGGAGGGTGCGGGGGACCAGGTCGGAGGTATCCGTGATGACCCGCTCGGTGCGGTCCAGGAGTACCTGGGGGTTCGCGTCCCGGTAGGGGGCGACGTGGGCGAGGTAGGTATAGATCTCGCTCTTGAGCTCCTCGCTGAGGGAGCGCAGCCTGGTCCAGTCGCGGACCTGTTGGGGGCCCGCCCTCTTGGTGGCCAGCGGCACGAGCCCCACTGTGACGGCCGCGAGGAACGCCAGGGCCTTCCCTGCCTCGTCGCTCCACGCCATGACCTGCGCGGCAGCGGTGCCGGCACATGCCCCCGTCACGCCCAGCACGAGGGCGACCGTCCTGGCCCGCTTGATCGCGCGCTTGGCCTGGTCGGCCGCCTGCGACCAGACGCTTTGGCGGTCCCATATCCGCTGCACGGTTGATTCCCCTGAAGCCCCCACGGGCGAATCTTCTCAGCACTACCGTGGTAAGGACAGCGCGCACCGACCGATCCGTATGGAGCGAGATGCCGGAATTACGCCGCACCGAGGGTGCGACGCTGTCCCGATCGAGCCGTCCGCCTCGTAAGGCGGCCGTGATCGAGCAAACTCCGCTACAGGGGCGCCGGTTGAGCGCCCTGGGCTGGGTCGCGCTGACCCTGGGCAGTGGGTGCCTGGGAATCCGCTACGGGAGCGCAACGGCCTGGGGAAGCTGGGGCCTGCTGGCGGCCGGTGTGATCCTGGTGGTAGCCGGGGTGTGGGCGGTACTGCGGGGACGACAGCATCTGACGCCCGTCCTGACCAGCCTCCAGGGCCTCCCCGCGGACGAGCGGGTCGTGTTGTTCCTCCGAGCGTTCTCCGACGACCCCGGGTTTTCTCGGGTGGCCGCACTGCGGTGGTTCCGCCTGCTGTTCACGTCACTACTTCCCACGCCCGCCCACCTGCGCACCGAAGAGGACCAAGTCGGCCGCGCAGTCGCGCCGTTCGGACGGATGGTCGCGCTCGGGCGCCCGTCCGACCGGCTGCCGCGGCTCGGCGCCGAGCGCAGTTACGCCTCGGACGAGACCTGGCGCACCGAGGTGCTCGCCGCGCTCGACCGCGCCGCGCTCGTCCTGCTGGTCGCCGGGGCGGGGCGGAGCCTGGCCTGGGAGGTCGATCAGGTGGTGGGACGCGACGCCCCCACCCGCCTGGTCCTCGTCGTCAGCCGCGACCGGGACCAATACGGTCGGTTCCGGGAGTCGCTGGGGGACCGCTTCCCCAACGGGCTGCCGGACTATCCGCCGGCCCGAATGCGTCACCGCCTCCTGCGGGGACGCTACGTCCGTGCCGCGATCTGGTTCGACGGTGACTGGACGCCGCACTGGGAGATGCTGGACGGCAGGTTCCCGCTGATCGGACTCGCGCGTCGCACGCAGAGAGCGCTGCCACGCGCACTGCGGACGGTCTACCAGCGGGCCGACGTGCCGGCACGGCTCACACCCACGACGCCGCGCCCGTGGGCGGTGAAGCTGAGCGTCCCGCTGATCGCCGCGTTCTGGCTGATCCCCCTGGCGTTGCCCGTCCTCGCCGTCATCCTCGCCGATGCCGTCAACGCCGCCGTCAACGCTGCCCTCAGCGGCCCTTCCGGTGCTCCCGCGGGTACCGGCACGGGCGCTTCCGGCGACTCGTTCACCATCGGCCACAACAACGTCCTCGACCTCCTGTCCACGGCCTGGCCGATGTGGTTGTGGATGGCCGTGGTGGCCGCGTGCGGGTACCGGGTGTGGCGCGGCGGACCCTACGTCATCATGATGGCCCGCATCCAAGGCGTCTTCGTCCCCGTCTACTTGCTGGCATTCATTCTGGCGACACTTCCCGCCTACGCCAGGCTGGCGTTCGTCACCTTGGGCCTGCTGGTGCTGGTCGTCCTGAGCATGCCCGTAGCCGCCATGCTGCTCATCCGCCGAGACGTGCGCGATTGGGTCGACTCGCGCCTGTAGCAGGAGAACCGCAAAGTCGCCCAGCCGCCCGTGGTAGGGCGCGGTACCGCAGCACCTCGCGCACCAAGGCCACCGATGCGGTCGACGTGGCCCACCAGCGGACTCGCTGTCGTCCGACGGCGTATGGAGCAGCGGGCGGTGGAAGTAGTGCGCAGGTTCGGGATCGGTCCGGCGCGCAGGAGCGAGGACTCACCGCTGCCAGACGGGCCGGCCAGCACCGGCAAGGGCCTCTCGCGCACCATGACCATCAGCTGCTGGATGAGGTCGTCTCGGCCGAAGAAGCGGACTTGGTCACCTGTTTCGTAGCGCGCCAGCCCCACATACGGCGCCTGGTCGGCGGTGTTTTCGGACCATCACGGTGACGGAATCAAAGGGCGCGTAATCTTCCCGCCGTGCGGCCGTGATGCTTCGATACTTGATGGCGGCTGGGCGAAGCCGTGCAGGAGTGTCGACGCTCCGAAGGAGGACCGCGTGGCGGGATTCGACTTCGTCATCGTGGGCGCGGGGACGGCCGGCTGTGTGCTGGCGGCGAGGCTGTCGCAGGACGTGGACACTCATGTCCTGCTGATCGAGGCGGGTGGCTCAGAGGTGCTGCCCGCGCAGACCTCGCCTCCCGCATGGCCGACCCTGCTCCAGACCCCTGCGAACTGGGGAGACTTCACCGTCGAGCAGTCGGCCACCGGCACATCCATACGACTGCCGCGAGGGCGCGGGCTCGGCGGATCCTCGGCGATCAACGGCATGGTCTTCGCCCGCGGCCACCACTGCGGCTACGACCGGTGGCCCGGCCAGGGCGCCAAGGGCTGGGGCTTCGACGATCTGCTGCCGTACTTCCGGCGCAGTGAGACCACGGTGGGCCGCGATCCGGCACTGCGCGGGATCGACGGCCCCCTGACCGTGGGACCCGGTGACCCGCCGCATCCGGTCATCGAAGCGTGCCTGGAAGCGGCCGCGGAGACGGGGTATGCCAGGGCCGCCGACATCAGCGGCGGCCTGGAGGAGGGCTTCGGACTGACGGACCTCAACATCGTCGATGGCAGGCGGCAGAGCGCCGCCGACGCCTATCTCGCGCCGGCCCTGGAGCGGCCCAACCTGAGCGTCGTGACCAACGCCCTGGTGCGGCGGCTGCGCATCAGCCGCGGGCGCTGTGTCGGCGTGGAGTACCGCACCGGTACCGACGAGGTGACCGTCGACTGCGCGGGTGAAGTCGTCCTGACTGCCGGTGCCATCGGCTCCGCGCAGCTGCTGCTCCTGTCGGGGGTCGGCCCGCAGGCCCATCTGGCCGACGTGGGTGTCCGGGCCGTCCTGGACCTGCCGGGCGTCGGCGCCCGGCTCCACGACCATCCGATCGTCAGCGTCATGTCGAGCGCGGCCCGCCCGCTGCCGCCACGGCGCAACAACCACGGCGAAGCCATCGGTCTCATACGCAGCGATCCCGCTGTCGAAGAGCCGGACCTCCAGGTCGTCTTCGTCGACCTGCCTTCCCATCCGGCCTCGGCCAAGAACCCCGAGGACGGCTACACCATCGCTGTCTCCGCGATCCGCCCGTACAGCCGCGGCACGCTGCGGCTGGCAAGCGACGATCCCGGTGCGGCGCCGGTGCTCGATCCGGGTTTCTACACCGACGAGCGTGACCTGGCGGCGGTCGTCGCCGGTGTGCGGCTCGTCCGGGAGATCGGCTACGCCCCGGCGCTCGCGCCATGGCGTGGTCGGGAGGTGGTTCCCGGGCCGGACGCGGACGACGACGATGCCGTGCGCGGGTTCGTGCGCCGCACCCTCACCTCGTACTGCCATCCGGTGGGCACCTGCCGGATGGGGGCCGATCCCCTCACTGTCACCGGGCCCGACCTGCGGGTCCACGGCATCGACGGACTCCGGGTCGCCGACGCCTCGGTGTTCCCGTCCATTCCGTCGGCGAATACGGTCGCCACGGTGTACGCCGTGGCCGAACGAGCCGCGGACCTGCTGCGCGGCACCGACTCCAGGAGGGCATCGTCATAAGCCTGCTGTCCACCCGGCTGACGGAGCGGTTCGCTGCCCCCCACCCGCACGAGCTGTCGCCGCACCGCCTGCCCGCCGCCGGATACCTTTCCAGGGGAGTCCGGGCCTTCGAGTGAGGCTGCGGAGCCAGCTGATCGCGCCGCGGGGGTGGAGTGCTGCGAGGTAGCTCTCGGGGGTTTTGTCGTAGCGGGTGGCGATACCGCGCCACGCTTTGCGCTTGTTGCGGGAGGAGTATGACGCTTATCAGGGCCTGGAACCCCCCGGCGTCGCGCCACTGACGAAACCGGCCGTAGATCGTGGACCAGGCTCCGAACTCCTCTGGAACCTCCCGCCACTGGCTCCCGGTACGGAACCGCCGGACCACGTCCTCAAGCTGGTCCCGCAGCCGGTACGGATACGGCCCGTACTCGCCTATCGGCAGCAACGGCTCCACCAACGCGGCTGCCGCCAGAAACGCAGCACAGCACCGCGAGCGCGCTGCCGACGGCAGGCGCGGTCTCGGCGAAGGGGCGCAGCCCCATAGTTCGCGAAGCCTCCAGACGTGGGCCGTGGCGTGTGTGCTGCACGTGCAGCACACACCCCAGCCGAGGCGGGTTGAACCGGATCCAGCGGAATCCAAACGACCCACTTTGTCCGGCTCTCGGGAAAAACCGCAGGCGAGAAGCGTCATCTTGGCGGGTTCAAATCCCACCGCTACCGCTTGTAACACCCCTCTGATCTGCGGAAACGCGGTCAGGGGGGTGTTTTGCGTGCTGCCTGCGCAGCACGTGGGTGCTGCGCAGGTGCCGTCCGGTGGGATTCCGGCCGTCCGGGGATGGTGATGTTGCGCATGAGGAGGAGGGCCGCGAGGGCGAGCAGGCCGGCGACGGCGCCGCTCCAGGCGATGGTGGATCCGATCGCGGTCGCGGGGGTGGCGTGATGGCTCATCAGGGACTGGCCGCAGGCCAGTCCGAATGCGCCGCCGATCTGCTTGGTGAGGGCGGAGCCTGCGGTGGCGGTGCCCATGTCGGCGTGCGGGACGCAGTTCTGGGTCGCGATGGTGATGCCGCCCATGGCCGGTCCGGTGCCCAGTCCGGTGATGAGCAGCCATACGCATGTCCAGGCCGGCGGTGTCGCGGTGTCCAGGGTGAAGAAGGCGGCGGTGCCGAGGGTGAGCAGCCCGGCGCCGGCCAGGAGGGCGGGCTTCGCGTGTCCGCTGCGCAGGACGGCGGTGGCGGTGAGCCGGTTGCCCAGCGTCATGCCGATGAGCAGGGGCAGGAGCAGGAGGCCGGAGACGGTGGCCGAGTGACCGCGGACGTACTGGAAGTACAGCGGCAGGAAGACCCCGACCGGCAGCGCGGCGACCTGGAAGAAGAAGCCGGCGGCCAGCAGGGCGCTGTAGGTGCGGTGTTGGAACAGCCGCATGGGCAGTACGGGTACGGCCGCGCGCCGCTCGACGGGAACGAGCAGGGCGAGCAGTGCCAGGCCGCCGAGCAGGCAGCCCGCGACGGCAGGGTCGGTCCAGGACGGAGGGTGTCCGTCGGCGGTGTTGCCTTTGAGGCTGAGGCCGGTCAGCGCCAGGGAGAGACCGGCGGCGAGCAGCGCGATCCCCGTCCCGTCGAGGCGGCCGGACGGCGCTGTGGCGGGGCGGTGGTCGGGCAGGAACCGGGCCAGGACGGCCGAGGCGGCGAGGCCGATGGGGAGGTTGAGCCAGAATGCCCAGCGCCAGCCGGCGTGGTCGGCCAGCAGGCCGCCGATGATCGGTCCGCCCACCATGCCGAGCACCATCATCGTCGCCAGGACCGTCTGCATCCGGATCAGGCCCTGCGCCCGGGAAGGCGGATGGAGGTCGCGGATCAGGGCCATGCCGAGGGTGAGCAGGGCTCCGGCGCCCAGCCCCTGCACGGCGCGGGCGGCGATCAGCGCCGTCATGGACCCGGCCAGCCCGCAGGCGAGCGAGGCGGCCAGGAAGACGGTGAGTCCGCCGAGCAGTAACCGGCGGCGGCCGTACAGGTCGGAGAAGCGGCCGTAGACCGGGACGCTGACCGAGGAGGTGAGCAGGTAGGCGGTGACCAGCCAGACGTACCAGGAACCGTCACCGCCGATCTGCCCGACGATGCGCGGCAGGGCGGTGCCGACCACGGTTGCGTCCAGCATGGCCAGGAAGGCGCAGCCCAGCAGGGCGAAGGTGATCGCCGTCCGGCGCCGGGGCGCGAGTGCGTCGTACGCGTCAATCGTGGTCACCGGACCTCCCCGGGTCCGTGAGCGCGCCGTTGAGGAAGAGGTCCACCAGTTCTCCGGTGGTCAGCGGGTCCGGGGCGCCGGGCCGGCCGGCGGCCATGAGCATGAGCTGGAAGGCGTCCGCGAGCCGTTCCGGGGCCAGCCGCAGGGAGTCCCGGTCGGGGCCGAACAGGGCGGCCAGGGCCGCGCGGGGCGCCGCGAGGCCCGCTTCGCGATCCGGGGAACGGCCGTCCCCGGCGGAACCGGCAGGTGCGGAGCGCTCCAGTCGCCCGGCCGACGCGAGGGCGCCGACGACGGCGCCCATGCGCGCCATGTAGCCGCGCATCACCTCGGCCGCTTCGGCGAGCCGGGCCGCCAGTGGCTGGTCCAGTTCGATCGATTCCAGGTGGGCGAGGGTGTCGTCGGGACGTACCGCCTCGGCCATGCAGGCCGCGAGCAGGGCGTCCTTGTCGGCGAAGGCCCGGAAGACCGTGCCCTCCCCGATGCCTGCGGCGCGCGCGATCTTCGCCGTGGACACCGAGGCGCCGTACTCGATGACAAGGGGAAGGGCCGCGGCGACGATCATCGCGCGGCGCTGGTCGGGTTCCATGGGCGCGGCACGGCGCCGGGAGGGCGTGGGAGAGGTCTCTGCCATACCGTCAACCGTACGGAGTGAGTACTCACTCCGTCAATGGTGCTTCCGGCCGGCGGACCCGCGATCACTTGCGAAGCCGAGAGCGGTACTCGCCCGGGGGCATGCCCCGGGCACGTCGGAAGGCACGGCTGAACGCGTGCGGCGAGGCGTAGCCGACCGCGCCGGAGATCGACTCGACCGGCTCGTCGGTGTCGCGGAGCCGGACGGACGCCAGGTCCATGCGCCACTGCGTCACGTACGCGCCCGGCGTCTGTCCGAGCGCGGACCGGAAGTGCCTGGACAGCGTCGCCCGGGAGACCGCCGTCGCGGCCGCCAGGGACTCGGTGGTCCAGGGGTGTTCCGGCCGGGCGTGGACACATGCCAGGGCGTCGCGCACGACCGGATCACGCATCGCGCCCAGCCATGAGCCGGACCGCTCCTCGGGGTGGCGGGCCAGCCAGACGCGTACGAACTGGATGAGCAGAAGGTCGACGATGCTGTTGACGGCGGCGGTGGTGCCGATCTGCGGCTGTGCGAGCTCCGCCGTGAGAAGCTCGACGGTCTTTGTGAGCTGGGCGTTCTCCCGGCTCGTGACGTGCATCGGCCGGACGAGGGAGGTGAGCACCGGCGTGCTCACCTCCGGGTCCTGCTCATAGCGCAGGACGAGCACTTCCGTCTGCGCCGGCGTCGAGCCCAGGTGCAGGGCGCTGCCGTCGGTGAGGGCCTGGTCCGTCGCCTTCCGGTCACAGGGACCCATCGCCGTACGGGACCCGTCGGCTATCCCGTGTGCGGTGCCCGGCGGCAGCAGGACGGCGTCTCCCGCCCGCACCTCCAGGGGTTTCCGGCCCGGGACGTGGAGCCACATCGCGCCGCGGGACACCACGTGCAGTGCCGCCGCCGGATAGGAGTCCAGCCACAGGCCCCAGGCACCTCCGGCCTTCAGTACGACCCCGAGCGCCCCTCGCGCACCCGATACGCGCAAGGCCTCCGCGAATACGTCCATCGTTCCATCCTCGTCGACGGGCGGCAGACGACGACGGGCGTCAGACCACGTCAAGGACGATCTTTCCGTGCACCTTCCGCTCGAACAGTGCCCGGACGGCGTCGTGCACGTCCTGCCAGTTGCCTCGCAGTCCGACCGGTGCCGAGAGCCTCCCGGCGGCCATGAGGCCCATCAGGTCCGTCAGCTCCCCGCTGGTCGGCGTCATGTCGCCGTAGGTGGCGATGGTGCGAGGTTCGCCGAAGCCGAACAAGACCCCTGACGGGAACGTGGTGTCCTGCCCCGAGGAGTAACCGACCACGTGGATGGTGCCGCCCTCGGCGAGGAAACTCCACGCCTGGGCCACCAGCGGCCCGCCGACCGTGTCCAGGACGAGGTCGAACCGGCACTCGGCCCCGGCCAGGTCGGTCAGGACCGTGTCGGCCCCGAGTTCGCGGAGCCCGGCGGCCCGGTCCGGCGAGCCCACGAGCGCCGTCACCCGGGCGCCCGCCAGCGCCGCCAACTGGACGGCGAAGTGCCCCACGCCCCCGCTGGCGCCGGTGACCAGCACGTCGCGCGCCAGCAGGGAACGCTTGCGCAGCACCCGCAGCGCGGTGACTCCCGCGATCCCCAGCGCGGCGGCGTCGGCCAGGTCCACGCCCTCGGGGACGGTGCCGAGCGAGGCGGTGCTGACGGCCACCCGCTCCGCCCACGCGTGGGCGGACATCCCCAGCGCGACGCGCGTACCTTCGGGCGGCCCCGAGCCGTCGGACGCGGCGCGCACCACGACACCGGCCGCGTCGTGACCGTGCACAGCGCCGGCCGGCCACTGGTGTACGTAATTCAGCTCGCCGAAGTTGAGGCCTATGTGCCGTATCTCGACCAATGCCTCGTCGCCGGACGGCACGGGCTCATCGACATCGGCGAAGCGGACGGGTCCGGCCTCGCCGTGATCGACCACAAGGGCGCGCATGGGTGGGTTTCCTTCTCTCGTGGATGCGCCTGAACACGCGGCGCGGCAGGGGGCGGAGTGCGCGGATGCCGCACTGCCGCCTCCTGGAAAACCCTACGCACGGCCCGCACAGCCACCAGTCCCGTGAGAGTCGATCAGTTGACGATCTGTGTCAGTGCGGCTCGCGCGCGGCGTCGAACCCTGCGCGCGTCCGGTGGCTGACGCCCCCGACATGAGAGAGGGCTCCCCCCGCTCAGCGGACGTTCACCGTCACCGGGGCAGTGGTCCGCTGGCGTACGGGGTGGCGGTCGCCGGGGCTGAGCAGGCCGTAGACCACGGCGCGGTACTGCTGGGTGCCGCGGTGTGCGGCCTTGACGCGGGCGGCGGCCTTGGCCTCGGTGCCCCGTTCGGCCACGGCGCCGCAGGTCACCTGGTGCCACGCCTTACCGCCGCTCCGGTTCTCCAGGCATATCCGCAGGTAGCTGGAGGCGTCGTCGTCCCCGTGCGCCGAGACCGTGAAGGTCTTGCCGGCCTGCGCCGAGTGCGGCGCCGTGATCTTTGCGCCGCCCTTGGCGAACGCCGGGGCGGCGGCCAGCGCCACCGAGGCCAGCCCCAGCGCGCCGATCACGGCCACCCGGCCGCCCCGCGCCCGCACCCCGGTCTTCTTCGTCCTGGTCATGGACTTCCCTCACTTCTGTGTCCGTCTTGCGTGGTCTTCAGGTGAGCCGGTACCGCTTCGCACCCGGTACCGGCTCGGGGATGCTCTCGGCCGGCCGATCGGCTTCGTCAGCCGATGGGGTTGACGAAGGTGGCGGGGTGGGTGGCGCCGTCCTGGTGGACGAGGGGGCCCCAGGGCCACTTCAGGGTCAGCGAGGTCGTCTCGTTGGGCGGGGTGACGACCGCGTGGGCGGGCTGGTAGGAGCCCTCGTCGTCCTTGGCCATGCCGAGGTTGACCGTGAAGTCGGTGCTGTCCCCGGGGCCCAGGGTGATCGAGCCGTGCTTGGCCGAGGAGCGGGTCAGCGACCAGCGCTGACCGCCGTTCTCGGAGGTCAGGTCCACACCGGCGAAACCGCCGATCTTGCAGGTACGGCTGCTCTTGTTGGTCAGCACGATGCTGGTGGTCGTGGAACCGCCCGCGTCGGGGTCCGGAGTGGCGTCCTCACCCGTCGCGAAGGCCGCCGTCAGGTTGGAGGTGTGGCAGCGCTCGACACCCGAACCCGCCTTGCCGCCCCGGCCGCCGCTGGAACTGCCGGACTGCTTGCCCGGGGCCCCCGCCTTGGCCTCGGCCTTCGCACCGGAGCCAGTCCGGGCCTCGGAGCCCGCCTCGGGCTCGGAGCCCTGCGCCGCGGCGGAGGAGCCCGCGCCCTCGGAGCCCGCGGCGGCCGACCCCGCGTCCATGTGGGCCGCGGCCTTCGTGCCGGAGGCGCCGTCCGAGCCGGAGCAGGCCGTCAGGGTCAGACCGGCGACCGCGGTCAGGGCCGCGGCGGCGACGCGCAGGGTACGGCGGCGGACGGTGCGGGTGGTGGCGCTGGAGCTCATTTCGGGTTCCCCCCGGGGCAGTTGGTGACGTTGTCTCCTCGGTACGACACCGATCCTGTCCGGCTCCCTTAGCGAGAAGCTGCCACTCCGCTAACACCCGGCTAACGCCCCCAACAGCAGTCCGGCGCAGGCGCCGTGAGGGCTTTTGCCGCCCGCCTTTCCCGTTCTGCGTGGGGCGGGCGAGGCCTGCGTGCGCGGCCGGCGCGGCACGGCCGGCGCGGCACGGCCGGCGCGGCACGGCCGGCGCGGCACGGCCGGCGCGGCACGGCCCTTGGGAAGAGCACGGTTGCCATCAGCGAGAAGGCCGTAAAGAGATGAGATAAAGCACAAAGTCCCTTTGTGGCGCTCTGTCACCAGATGCCAGGTCAATTACCTGGCGTCGGATGCGTACCCATGTTTGAATGCGGCGTCTCCGCGGCCGATCAGCCCCTTGCGCCCCAGCACCTCGCCCCGGGCAGGGAGCCGTGCGGCCCGCTTCCACCTGCCTTTTTGCGAGGGTCTTCACATGCGCGGAAGAACAACAACAAGATTCGCTTCCGCGTCAGCGGCACCTCCGGCCACCTCTCCCTGGAGCTCCCGGCCGTGTTCGCGGTCGCGGGCTCGGCGGACCGGCCCGCAGGAGCGCGAATTCGACCTCGTCGAGATCCGTACGGGCACGTAAGCAGGGCCGCGGACCCCCGGCAGTCGCGCATCTGCCGACCTGCCCAAGTTGTCGCGCATCTGCGGCCGGCATCACCGCGGAGCGTCACAACCGTCCCGGCCCTCCCCCAGGGCCGGCCGGCGCGCACCGGCCCCACGGGGCCCGGCGACACCCCCTCCACCTCGAAACCATGAAGGATCGTCATGTCCAGTAAGCGTTCACGTGCCGCATGGGCCGCGGGCCTCCTCGCGGCCACCACGGCCGCGACCGGTCTGGTCGCCGCGTCGCCGGCCACCGCCCTTGAGGGAACCGACGTCAAGGACCCCGCGTACGCGTTCACCGCGAAGATCAACATCGCGGACCACCAGGCGTGCTCCGGCGTGCTGGTGGACCCGCAGTGGGTGCTCGGCGCGGCCGACTGCTTCGCGGACGCCGGAAAGCCCGCCCAGGCCGGCAAGCCCGCACGCAAGACCACCGTCACGGTGGGCCGTACGGATCTCACGCAGTCCGGCGGGAAGGTGCTGGACGCGGTCGAGCTCGTCCCGCACGCCGACCGCGGCGTGGTGCTGGTCAAGCTCGCCCGCCGGGCCCTCGGCGTCACTCCGGTCAAGCTCGCCACCCGCGGACCGGCCGCGGGCGAGCAGCTGACGGTGGCGGGCTTCGGCCGCACCCGGACCGAATGGGTGCCCGACAGGCTGCACTCCGGCACCTTCACCGTCGCCTCCGTGAACGGCGGCGACGTCGGCCTCGACAGCACCGGCCGGTCGGTGGTCTGCCAGGGCGACGCCGGCGGCCCCGCCCTGCGCGTCGACAACGGCGTGCCGGAGCTCGTGGCCGTCAACAACCGCTCGTGGCAGGGCGGCTGCCTGGGCGCGGACCCGAACGAGACCCGTACGGGCGCTGTCGACAAGCGCGTCGACGACCTCGCGGACTGGATACGCAAGACCACCTTCCGGGCCCAGGACGACCTCACCGCGGACGGCATCGCCGACCTCGCCGCCATCTGGGACGACGGTTCCCTGCACGTCTACCCGGGCGACGCGGCCAAGGGGCTGAGCGGCCGGACCATCGACCAGGCCGGCGGCACCACCTGGAAGACCGTGCGGCAGGCCGCCAAGGGCGACTTCACCAACGACGGCGTCGCCGACCTGATGGTGATCGACACCTACGGCAGCATGCGTCTCTACAAGGGCGACGGCAAGGGCAAGTTCGGCGGCCCGGTCCCGGTCACCGAGGGCGGCGAGACCTGGCGCACGGTCAAGCAGCTGACCGCGGGCGACTTCGACGGCGACGGGGTGTCCGACGTGATGGCGGTCGACACCTACGGCTACCTGCACCTGTACAAGGGCAAGGGCGACGGGCAGATCGAGCCGAAGGTCGACGTCAAGACGGGCGGCGACACCTGGGGCACGGTGAAGCTGCTGGCCGGCGGCGACTTCAACGGTGACGGCATCGCCGACCTGATGGCGGTGTGGAGCGACGGCACCCTGCACTTCTACCCCGGTGACGGCACCGGTCAGCTCGGCAGCCAGGTCCCGGTGGCGTTCGGCGGCAACACCTGGGCCACGGTCCGCCAGCTGACCGCCGGCGACTACACCGGGGACGGCATCGCCGACCTGATGGCGGTCGACACCGACGGCAATCTGCGCTTCTACAAGGGCGACGGCAAGGGCGGGGTCAACCCCGGCACGACCGTTCCCTTCGGTGGGACCACCTGGAAGACCATGCGGCAGTTCGCCTGATCCACCCCGCCGGGGCGCTTTTGCCCCGGCCTCCGGGCCCGGCAGTACGCACGTGCCGGGCCCGGTACGGGCACCTGCGCCCAGGCGCCCGGGTTCGCCTGGGCACCCGGGCGCTTTTTCGGTCGTGCGGCCGCGCCGGTCCGGGGCCGTACGCCCCGCCACGATGTATGTTGAATACGCAACCACTCGTCACGAGAAGGCGACGCCGCACGTGAGCAACGTCGAACCGAACCCCACCGACTCGCGCCACACATCGGGAGACGGCAGCCGGGTGCCGGAGGTCGAGGTGCACTCCCCGCGCGATGTGCCCCTGGGCGGGCCGCGGGCCATGACCGTACGCCGTACGCTGCCGCAGCGCTCCCGGTCGCTGATCGGCGCCTGGTGCTTCGCCGATCACTACGGGCCCGACGATGTCGCCCGGACCGGCGGCATGGACGTCGCGCCGCATCCGCACACCGGCCTCCAGACGGTGAGCTGGCTGTTCAGCGGGGAGATCGAGCACCGCGACAGCCTGGGGACGCACGCGTACGTGCGGCCGGGCGAGCTGAATCTGATGACGAGCGGGTACGGGATCAGCCACTCGGAGGTCTCGACCGCGCGGACCACCGTCCTGCACGGCGTACAGCTGTGGGTGGCGCTCCCCGAGGAGCACCGGCACACGGCGCCGGACTTCCGGCATCACGTGCCCGGCACCGTACGGGTCGGCGGGGCCGGGGTCAGCGTCTTCCTGGGCACGCTCGCCGGGGTCACCTCCCCGGTGCCCACGTTCAGCCCGCTGCTCGGCGCCGAGATCGTCCTCGAACCGGGGGCGACGGCCGTCCTCGCCGTGGACCCCGCCTTCGAACACGGCCTGCTCGTCGACCACGGGAGCGTCCGGATGGCGGGCACGCCGCTGCGTCCCGCCGAACTGGGCTACCTCGCCCCCGGGAGCGACCGCCTGACGCTGACGAACGAGTCCGGCGACACCGCGCGGACGGTCCTGCTCGGCGGCACTCCGTTCGAGGAGGAGATCGTCATGTGGTGGAACTTCGTGGGCCGTTCGCAGCAGGACATCGAGGAGGCCCGCGCGGACTGGACGGCGGGCTCGCGGTTCGGCGAGGTGCGCGGCTACGACGGCGACCGGCTGCCCGCACCCGGCCTTCCGACCGTGGGGCTCAGGCCGCGCGGACGGGTACGCCGGGCCGGGGAAGGCGACAGCCCCCGCCGCTGAGCTGCTGCTCGCGGCGGGGGCTGGGCGGCCGAGGGGCGCTCGTGGTGCCTCAGCTGTTGCGGCGGCGGAACGCCTTGCGTACGAAGTGCACGATCAGCCAGATCACCGCGATGATGACGACGAGGAAGATGACCAGAAGCACGATGAGGAAGATACCGAGCTTCTTGAAGAAGCCCTTCTTCTTCTTTTCCTTCTTCTCCGACTTGTCCTTGGAGGCGAAGGCGGCCTTCGCGTGGTGGTGGAAGGAGGCCGGAGCGGCCTCGGCCGGTGCGGCAGGCGCGCCGGCGGTCTGCTGCTGAACGCTGTGGGCGACCGCCGGGGCCGCGGGTGCCGCGGCCGCCGCCGAGCCCGCGGCTCCCATCAGGCCGAGCAGCAGGGCCACGACAACTGCGGTGATCTGCCCGCCCCTTGCCCGTACGGCACGTCCGGTACGCCCGGCGTATCCGGTGCCCCCGGCGCGTACGGCATGTTCGGAAGGCTTGCGCTCGGTGCTCATCCGGTCCCGTTTCCCCTCGTGGTTGGTACTGGACGCGCCACGCTGATCGCGGCGCGCGTCAACCATTATGAGCGGCGGCCACCCCCGCGCCGGGGCGCGCCGGACAGCGCCGACGCGCTACAGGGCCGCGTCGGCACGCCAAGGGGCCGCGTCGGTGCGCTACAGGGCCGCGTCGGCGCGCGCCCCGACCACGTCAGCGCGCGCCCGGACCGCGGTCGGCCGCCGGTTCCCCGGGCCGTACGACGTCGCCGGACGCCGGGGCCTTCTCGTCTCCGGCCTCGTCCTTCATCGCCTTGGTCTCGCTCTTGAGAATCCGCAGCGACTTGCCCAGGGCCCGCGCCGTGTCCGGCAGCTTCTTCGAGCCGAACAGCAGGATCACCACGAGCGCCACGATCAGCAGGTGCCAGGGCTCCAGTCCGTTCCGCAGCATCGCCGTCCCGCCTTCCTCCACCGTGCCACCGCGCCCCGCCGGGCCCCGCGGAGCCCCGTCAGGGGCCGCCGGCCCGTACCGGCTCAGCAGCTTGTCCGCTTTATAACTTGCTACATTGCGCAACTGTACAACCAACGGGCCGGATCTTCCGTCTTCTTCGGCACAAGCCACGCGGGTGAGGTGCGCACATGACAGCAAGCAGCCACAAGGCGGTGGCCGACAGCGCCGGACGGAGCAGGAGGAGGGGCCGCAGCGGTACGGGCGGCCGGGACGGCCGCGGGCGGCGCCGCCCGCTGCGCACGGCCGGGATCGTCGCCGTCTCGCTGCTCGTACTGATCACCGCGGGCGCGGGCTGGTTCTACTTCAAGCTCAACGGCAACATCACCACCTTCGGCGCGGACGGCGTCAGCCCGCAGCGTCCCGCGGAGGGTGCCGGCGGTCAGAACGTCCTGGTCATCGGCTCCGACTCGCGGTCCGGCGACAACAGCTCGCTGGGCGGCGGCGAGGGCGACGTGGGCCGCTCGGACACCGCCTTCCTGCTGCACATATACGGCGACAGCAAGCACGCGGTCGCGGTCTCCATCCCCCGGGACACCCTGGTGGAGATACCCCCGTGCCGGCTGCCGAGCGGCAAGTGGACCGCGCCGCAGCACAACGCCATGTTCAACGCGGCGTTCTCGGTCGGCGAGAGCCCCCAGGGCAACCCCGCCTGCACCCAGAACACGGTGGAGAAACTGGCCGGCGTACGCGTCGACCACACCGTCGTCGTCGACTTCGCGGGCTTCTCGGCGATGACCTCGGCGGTCGGCGGCGTACCGGTCTGCCTGCCCAAGAACATCTACGAGGGCGACCTGAACCCGAACCGCCACTCGCGTGGCAAGCAGATCTTCGCCAAGGGCAAGCAGACCGTGTCGGGACAGCAGGCGCTCGACTACGTACGCATCCGGCACGGCATCGGCGACAACTCCGACATCGGCCGCATCCAGCGCCAGCAGGCGTTCGTCGGCTCGCTCATCAAGAAGATCAAGGACCAGGGCTTCAATCCGGGCACCCTGCTGCCGCTCGCCAACGCCGCCACCAAGTCCATGACCGTCGACCCGGGCCTGGACTCGGCCGACAAGCTGCTCTCCTTCGCGATGTCCCTGCGCGACATCGACCTGCACAACACCAAGTTCGTCACCGTGCCCTGGCGCTACCAGGGCGAGCGGGTCGCGATCGTGCACCCGGCGGCGGACACGCTGTGGGCGGACATCAAGGCGGACCGCACCCTGGACGGCAAGGACGCCGGCGGCCCCGGCTCGTCCGACAAGGCCGCGTCCCCGACACCGGACGCCTCCGCCTCCGCCGGGACCGCCACGGGTGCGGGCATCAGCGTCACCGTCTACAACGGCACCACCTCCGCCGGCCTCGCCGCCCGCGCCGCCGACCAGCTGAAGTCCGCGGGTTTCACCGTCACCGGCACCGCGACCGCGCGGACCCAG
The DNA here is from genome assembly GCF_042732265.1 of Streptomyces sp. NPDC059788. NCBI lineage: Bacteria > Bacillati > Actinomycetota > Actinomycetes > Kitasatosporales > Streptomycetaceae > Streptomyces > Streptomyces sp. NPDC059788. The sequence continues at coordinate 88,739 of NZ_JBHWHY010000010.1, forward strand.
GACCACACGACCACCGACGTCGAGTACGGCGCGGGCAAGGAGGCCGAGGCCAGGACCGTCGCCGCCCGCTTCGGCGGCGCCCGGCTGGTGCCGACGGCCACCTCGGGCGTCAACGTCGTCCTGGGCTCCGCCTACGCGGCCGACCCGACCGTGCAGGCCTCCGGGGACACCCCCGGGCCGGGTCCGTCCGCCCCCTCGGACACGTCGTCGGCCATCGCCGACAAGGCACGCTCCGCCGACGACAGCATCTGCTCGGACCTGTCCTACGGCTGAGACACCGGGCCGGGGGCCGGGTCAGGGCCCGGATCAGGGGCGGTCCCGCCCGCCTTCCGGTCGTACCGCTCCTTGGCCCACGCCAGCCCGGCCCCGTACAGCACCAGCACCGCCGCGAGCAGCCCGTAGTAGAGGGGAGGCAGCGCCGCCATCCCCAGCAGCGGGCCCAGCGGGGACGGCGGCAGCAGCAGCCCGATCACGGCCAGCGCGCACACCGCGACCCGGATCGGGCCCGGGGCCCGTCCTTCCGCGGAGCGGCGCCCGGTGCGCAGCAGGTACATCACCAGCGCCTGCGTCAGCAGGTTCTCCGTGAACCACCCGGCGTGGAACGCGTCCTGGCCGCCGGGGAGGCCGGAGCCGTGCACCGCGAGCACCAGCACGCCGAACGTCGCCAGGTCGGCGGCCGCGTTGAGCAGGCCGAAGCCGGTGATGTAGCGGAGCAGGTCGGCGGGGCGCAGCACCGCGGGCCGGCGCAGCGCGGCGGGGCCCGGCCGGTCGAAGGCGAAGGCGAGCTGGACCGCGTCGAAGCACAGGTTCTGCACCAGGACCTGCGCCGGAAGCATCGGCAGGAAGGGCAGCAGCAGCCCGGCGCCGAGCATCGCGATGACGTTGCCGAGGTTGGAGGACAGGGTGATGCGCAGATACGTGGCGATGTTGGCGGTGCTGCGGCGGCCCGCGACGATCGCGCCGTCGATGGCGCTCAGGTCCTTCGAGGCGAGGACCACGTCGGCCGCCTCGCGCGTCACGTCGACGGCGTCGCGCGGGGCGATGCCCACGTCGCAGGCGTGCAGCGCGGGGAGGTCGTTGACGCCGTCGCCGAGGAAGCCGACGGTGCGGGGGGCGGCGGCCGGTCCGCCGTCCGTACGTCCCGCCCACTTCGTACGACCCGTACGCCCCGAATCGTCCCCCTTCCGCAGCGCCTCCACGATCCGCGCCTTGTGCTCCGGGGTGCAGCGCGCGAACGCCGTCGTACGGGCGGCGAGCCGGGCGAGTTCCGGGCCCGTGAGGCCGTCGATCCGGTCGGCGGTGATCACCGTGCCGGGGCCGGTGTCGAGCCCGAGTTCGCGGCAGACGTGGGTGACGGTGCCCGGGTGGTCGCCGGTGAGGACCTTGACGGCGACGCCGCGCCGCGCGAGGCCCGCGCAGGCCTCGGCTGCGGTCGGGGCGAGCGCGTCGCGCAGGCCGACGAAGCCGACGAGGGTCAGGCCGCGCTCGTCCGCCGGCGTGTACCGGCGGCCGGGCCTGGCGGGCCGCTCGGCGACCGCGACGGCCAGCAGCCGCAGCCCGTCCGCCGTACGGTCCGCGGTGAGCCGGGCCAGGCGCGCGCGGGCCGCGTCGTCCAGGCCGGTGTCCTCTCCCCCCGTACGGACGCGGGCACAGCGCTCCAGTACGGCTTCGGGCGCGCCCTTGACGACGAGCGTGTGCGCGCCGAGCCGGGGGCCGGCCGCCGCGGCAGCATCCGTACGGACCACCGCGCACGACATCCGGCGCACCGGGTCGAACGGCAGCGCCTCGATGCCCTCGTACGCGAGCAGTTCGTCGAAGTCGTCCTCTGCGGCCTCCAGGACCGCTTCGTCGAGGGCGTCGGGCGTGGGCAGCTCGGCGAGCTGGAGTGTCCACAGGCTGTTGACGGCGGCCCAGTGCAGCGGCTCGGGCGCGGGCCGCCCGTCGGGGTCGAGGGAGCAGTCCAGGACCGGCCGGTCCTGGGTGAGGGTGCCGGTCTTGTCCGTGCACAGCACGTCGATGGCGCCGAGGTCGTGCAGCGCGGGCAGCCGCTTGACGATCACCTCGCCGCCGCGGGCGAGCAGCGCCGCGCCCCGGGCGAGCGCGGTGGTGACGATGACCGGCAGCATCTCGGGCGTCAGCCCGACCGCCACCGCGACGGCGAACGGCAGCGTCTCCAGGCCGCGGCCGCGCAGCGCGGCGTTGGCCATCAGGACCAGCGGCGGGGTGAGCAGCATGAAGCGGATGAGCGTCCAGGAAATGCCGTTCACCGAGCGGTCGAAGGCGCTCGTACGGCGCGTACCGCGGGTGCCGCGCGCGGCGGCGCCGGTGCCCGTCCCCGCCGTACCGGACGACCGCCGATACGTTCCTGCGAACAGGGTGTCCTCGCCGGTCGCCAGCACCACCGCGGTCGCACTGCCGGACGCGACGCTGCTGCCCTGGAGGCACAGCTCAGGCCGTTCGAAGAGGCCCGCGCCGGGGAAAGCCGTGCCGGGCGCGGCCGCGCCGGGGGAAGCCACGCCGGGCGCCGTGGCCTCACCGGGCGCCGCGGCCCCCTCCGGCGCCTCCACCGGATACTTCGCCACCGGCGCCGACTCCCCCGTCAGCGCGGCCTGGCGCACCGTCAGCCCGCTCGCGCGCAGCAGCCGCAGGTCCGCGGGCACCAGGTCCCCGGGGCCGAGGCGGATCACATCGCCCGGCACCAGCTGGTCGACCGGGATCTCCCGGGCGGCTGCCTCCCTGGAAGCCCCCGGGAGCCTCGCCGGGGCCCTCCCCTGGGCTTTCCCCGCACGGACGGCACGGCCGACGGCGCCCGCCGCCGTTCTGCGGTGCACCGTCGCCGTGGTGGCGATCAGCTCGCGCAGTGCCGCCGTGGACCGCTCGGCCCGGTACTCGCCGCTGGACCGCAGCACCGCGCTGACCACCACCAGGACCGCGATCACACACGCCGTCCCCCAGGAGGCGACGGCGGCCGAGACCAGCGCCAGACACAGCAGGACGGTCGTGAAGGGGTCGCGCAGGCTGCGCACGAAACGCCAGGGCCGGCCTGCCGGACGCCGCTCGGGCACCGCGTTGTCGCCGTACCGCAGCAGCCGCTCCTCGGCCTGCGCCTCGGTCAGGCCGCGCGGCCCGCTCTCCAGGAGCCGCAGCGTTTCGAGCGCCGTCAGCCCGGGGGCGTCCCGCAGCCCGGCGCCGCCGTCCGCGCGTACGCCCGGTGGTTCGAGGTGTGTGCCCGGCTCCGCCTCCCCTTCCGTACGAGCTGCCGCGGAGCCGACGACCCGCTCAGGCGCCCAGGCCACGGACGCGTCCCGGAACCGCCGGGCCGTCGGCGCGGCCCGCCCGGTCGGTCAGCTGCCCCACCAGCCACCGCACCATCGACACCACGTCGGGGTCGTCCACCAGATACACCACGCGGCGCCCCTCGCGCCGCGAGCGCACCAGCCCCGCCAGCTTCAGCTTCGCCAGGTGCTGGCTCACCGCGGGCAGCGCTCCGCCCACCCGCTCCGCCAGCCCGCTGACGTCGCACTCGCCGCCCGCCAGCACCCAGACGATGTGCAGACGCGCGGGCGACGCCAGCAGCCCGAACGTCGCCGCGGCCTCCGTCAGCACCTCGGCCGACGGATCCGCCACGTCCTCGACGCCACTCGTCACAGCCGCTCTCCATCCGCCCAGGGCCGCCCCGGGACGGGCCCGTGCCCCCGAAAGGTCCCAGTCTAGGCGCCGGGCACCGGGCACTCCCGTAGGAAAGCGGCCGGTCCCCGCGCCATTACGGCGAAAGCCCCGGCTCCTGGCCCGGGGCCAGGAGCCGGGGCTCCGTGGTGCGGTCGGGGGAAACGGCATCGGGGGGACCGCCGCTTCCCCCGATGGTGGGCCGGGCCTCAAAGTCCGCGCCGCCGTCAGGGGGGAAGTCGGCCGCGTGGACCCCGCAGTGAGGCTCGGGTCCCGTGCCCGGCCGAATTCCTGCCAGATTCGCCGGGCACATCACCATCCTGCTGTGCGCGCCCGGCGCGGGACGCAGGCAAAGGGCCTGCCCTCAGGGGCCTTTGGTCCTTAAAGTCCCGGTGAGTGTTTACCGGGGCCCGATGGGCACCGGCGCCCCCGGCGTCTCGCCGCCCCTGGTCACCGGCTCGTCACCGGCCCGGCTTCCGGCTCCACCCCTGATGCGGAAGTGGTTAAACTCAGCCCGGTCTGCACGGGGAAGGGCGGGCGGGAGCCGCCGAAGGGGAGACGGGGACAGTCGGATGGCGCAAGCGAAGAAGATCGCGTTGTACGTGGTCGCCGTCTTCGTCCTGTACACGATCATCACGTCCCCGGCACGCGCCGCCGATCTCGTGCAGATAGGGTTCGAGGGCATCTCGTCGGCCGCCCACGGCGTCGGCGAGTTCATGACCCAGCTGATCACGTAGCACGTAGGATGCCCCGGCCGGACCGGGACATTCCGGAGCGGAACGGACCGGACGGCACACCGGCCGGCCGTACGGAGCGGACCGGCGCCCTGCCGCCGGGCATCCGGCCGACGGGCCTCCCGCCCCTCCGGCGGCCCCCGGGTCCACACCTGCCACTCCGACGGCCGCCCGGCCCACGGAACGCCGGCGCCCGCCCGGCCACGCGCACGACGAACGCACGGAGGACCGCCCAGTGATACGCCACCTGGTTCTTTTCAAGCTCAACGACGGCGTCGAGCGCGACGAGCCGCGGGTCGTGGCCGGCGCCAAGGCGTTCCGGGAGCTGGCCGACCAGATCCCCGAGCTGGAGTTCTGGGAGTGCGCCTGGAACATCACGGACCGCCCGATCGCGTACGACTTCGCCGTCAACTCGGCCGTGGCCGACGCCGACGCCCTCAAGCGCTATATCGAACACCCGGCCCATCAGGCCGCCGCCGGGCAGTGGCGCGAGTTCGCCACCTGGGTGATCGCCGACTACGAGTTCTGAGCGGCGGCCCCGGCCGCGCGCACGCCCCTCGTCCCGCCTGGCGGGCGAGGGGCTTTTTCGTACCGGTTCGGGCCGGGCCGCCACCACCGGACCGGGCCCGCCCGGTCGGCCCCACCACGGGCCGTCCGGCGCGTCCGTCCGTCGGCCGTCCGCGCGATCGGCTCGCCGGCCGGCCCGGCGGCCGGCCAGGTGATCAACTCTGCGATCAACACGGCGTTATGCGGTGCTTGCACACAGTGCACATGTCTTGTGATGCTATGACCGCTTTTGCCGGATGAATGCACTGAGAAGGGTGGCGTGCCCGTGACGGCCCGAACTGCGCCCAAGGCGCCATCCCGCGAGAGCAGGAGCGCGGACACGCGGGCACTCACGCAGGTGCTGTTCGCCGAGCTGACGAGCCTGGAGCCGGGCACGCCCGAGCACACCCGGGTGCGCGCCGCACTGATCGAGGCCAACCTGCCGCTGGTGCGCTACGCGGCGGCACGTTTCCGCAGCCGCAACGAGCCGATGGAGGACGTCGTCCAGGTCGGCACGATCGGCCTGATCAACGCCATCGACCGCTTCGACCCCGGCCGCGGCGTCCAGTTCCCCACCTTCGCGATGCCGACCGTGGTCGGCGAGATCAAGCGCTACTTCCGGGACAACGTGCGCACCGTCCACGTACCGCGCCGCCTCCACGAGCTGTGGGTGCAGGTCAACGGCGCCACGGAGGACCTGACCGTGCTGCACGGCCGCTCGCCGACGACCGCGGAGATCGCCGAACGGCTCAAGATCGGCGAGGACGAGGTGCTGGCCTGCCTGGAGGCGGGCCGCTCGTACCACGCGACCTCACTGGAGGCCGCGCAGGAGGGCGACGGCCTGCCGGGCCTCCTGGACCGCCTCGGCTACGAGGACCCGGAGCTGGCCGGGGTCGAGCACCGCGACCTCGTACGGCATCTGCTCGTCCAGCTCCCCGAGCGCGAGCAGCGCATCCTGCTCCTCCGTTACTACAGCAACTTGACGCAATCCCAGATCAGTGCCGAGCTGGGGGTGTCGCAGATGCACGTGTCGCGGCTACTGTCGCGGAGCTTCGCACGACTGCGGTCCGCAAACAGGATCGAAGCCTAACCGGGACGGGCGACCCGCTCCTGCACGGATATGTCGACTTGGCGCTACAGCGTGTTGCCGACATGTGACATTCTGCAGGAACCGCGTTTGCCGTGGCGTCGCCTCCGGTATTCAGGTGGAGGCATAAGTTCTCGGTTCACTGCGGGCCGAGGGCGCCGCAGCGACCCGACCGCGACCTCAAGGGGGTGGCATGTCCGTAGAACTGGGCAGCTCGAAGGTGCTTCCCGCGATTCCCGCGCCGGCACCACATGTGCACGACGACGCACTCAACACCCGTACGCTCTCCCGCTCCCTCTTCCTGCGGCTGGCCACGCTCGACAAGGACAGCGTGGAGCGGACGTACGTACGCGACACCCTCATCGAACTGAATCTCCCGCTCGTGCGCTACGCGGCGGCACGTTTCCGCAGTCGCAACGAGCCGATGGAGGACATCGTCCAGGTCGGCACGATCGGTCTGATCAAGGCCATCGACCGTTTCGATTGCGAACGCGGCGTGGAATTCCCCACGTTCGCGATGCCAACCGTCGTTGGCGAGATCAAGCGGTTCTTCCGCGACACGTCGTGGTCGGTGCGGGTCCCGCGCCGCCTCCAGGAACTGCGCCTGGCCCTCACCAAGGCCAGCGACGAACTGGCCCAGAAGCTCGACCGCTCCCCGACCGTCACCGAACTGGCCCAGTGCCTCGGCGTATCCGAGGAGGACGTCGTCGACGGCCTGGCGGTGGGCAACGCCTACACCGCCTCCTCCCTCGACTCCCCCTCCCCCGAGGACGACGGCGGCGAGGGCTCCCTCGCGGACCGCCTCGGCTACGAGGACAGCGCGCTGGAAGGCGTCGAGTACCGCGAGTCCCTCAAGCCGCTGCTGGCCAAACTCCCGCCCCGCGAGCGGCAGATCATCATGCTCCGCTTCTTCGCCAACATGACACAGTCCCAGATCGGCGAAGAGGTCGGCATCTCCCAGATGCACGTCTCGCGCCTGCTGACGCGCACCCTGGCGACGCTGCGCGAGGGCCTGATCTCGGACTGACCCGGACCGGCCGCGACTCCGCTCCGGCCCCCGGCCGACCGCCGTACCGGGCGGCCGATCGGCAACGGCCGGACGCCCACGTCCCCGTACGGGCCGACGACCTGCCGTACCGGGCCTATGCAACTGACGTGCCGTCAGTAACACTGGCCCGATGCGACGGACGACCCGCGCCCCACGTACCGCTCGTGCTCCCCGTACCCCACGCGCCCTCCTCCCCGCCACCGCCCTGTGTCTGGCCGCGCTGCTCTGCGCCTGCGGCGACGGCGGCGGCCGTGGTCACGCCGCGGTGGGCGCCGCCGGCCCGGCGGACGGCCGGACCCCGACGCGACCGGTACCGCCCCGGGACGGCATCACCCTCACACCCCTGGACGGCGACGGCTCCCCCGTGACGGACAACGGGCCGGGCCCGCACGCCTCCTCGTCGGCCGCCTCTCCGCCGACCGCCTCCCCGCCGACCGCCTCCCCGCCGACCGCCTCTCCGCCGTCGACGGGCCGCGACACGGCCAACTCGTCCGACTCCGGTGCCGATGGAGGTCACCGCGGTGGCCACGACACCACCGCCCCACCCGGCTCCCCCACCGGACGCCCCTCCGAAGGCGCCCCGCAACGGCCCCCCGAAACACCCCCAGACCGCGGGTCCGGCCCCGGCCCCACCCCGAAGCCCAGCCCCGAACCCAGCACCCCACCCCACCTCACCACCGGCCCCCTCAAACGCGCCGACACCGACGTCCGCTGGTGCGAAAACGTATCTCTCGCCCTGCGCAACACCGGCGACCGTCCGGTGACTTCGGGCACCGTCACCTTCGGTACGCACATCATCGGCGCCCTCGGCATCGACTGGGCCACCAGAACCTCCACCCATCCCCTCCCCACCCCCATCGCCGGCGGCGCCCGCCGCACGGCCACCTGGCGCGTCTGCGTGGCCGCCTGGCGCGTACCGCCGGGCATGCACATCGACACCGAGGACGTACGCCTCAACTGGCGCTGACCGGGCCGGGCCGAGCCCGGCCGGACCGCCCCGCACGCCCCGGGCTCCCCGCTGAATGCTCCCGTGCGCCCCACTCACCACCCCCCTCGGCGGGAATGATCAGCAGACGCCGCGAACGCACAGGAGCCGAAGCACTGGGGGACCGCACCCGTGACGACCGACCTGGAGCACCACCACGCCCGCTCCACCCGCCTGTTCGACGCCCAGGGCGCCTTCGAGCTCCCCTGGATGCGCGCGGCGTTCCTCGCGGTTCCCCGGCACGCCTTCGTACCCGGCACCGTCTGGGTGTGGCGGGCCCAGGACGACCGCTACCACCCGGTCGCCCGCGCCGACGACGAGCAGCGGTGGGCGGCGATGGTGCACCACCCCACCGAGCCCGTCGTCACCCAGGTGGACGGCGGGCGGCCGGTGCGCGCGGACGGCACGGGTGAGCTGCCCACCAGTTCGATCAGCGCCCCGGACGCCGTCCTGACCACCCTCGCCGCCACCGACCCGGACCCCGGCAGCCGGGTGCTGCACATCGGTACGGGTACGGGCTACGACGCGGCGCTGCTGTGCGAGCGGGTCGGCGAAGCCCGCCTCACCACCGTCGAAATCCAGCGGCCCCTGGCCGACGCCGCCCGCGAACGGCTGCACCGCCTCGGCCACCGCCCCCACGTGATCTGCGCGGACGGCGAGTTCGGCTGGCCGCGGCACGCACCGTACGACCGGGTGCTCTGTACGGCGTCACTGTCCCGCGTCCCGTTCGCCTGGATCGCCCAGTGCGCGCCCGGCGCCCGCATCGTCGCCCCGTGGAAGTCCACGCTCCAGCCCGCCGGCCTGGCCGTCCTGACCGTCGACGCCGACCGCAGCGGCGCCTGCGGCCGCTTCGGCGTCCCGCTGACCTTCATGGACCTGCGCGGACAGCGCCGCCCGGACAACCCGCTCCCGCGCGTCTACACGCCGCACCACTGGGAGGACAGCCGGTACGGCACCACCACCCTCCCCCCGGACTTCCTCGACGACTTCCACGCCCGCTTCGCCCTCGGCCTCCAGCTGCCCGGCGTCCACGCCGTCCGCACGCCGCCCACGGACGCCGTCCCCGCCTGGTGGCTGTCCACGGGCGCGGCCTGGGCCTACATCAGCGCCGGTGAGACGTACCAGTGGGGCGACCGCCAGCTGGCGGCGGAGGCCGAACAGGCCTACGACTGGTGGCTGGAGGCGGGCAAGCCGGAGGTCTTCGACTTCGGCATGACGGTGGACGGCGGCGGCCACCGGACGTGGTTCGGCAGTCCGGGCGGGCCGAGTTGGCCGGTGGCCCCGTAAGAGCGCCGACGTTCCTCACGGGTGCAGGGCGGTTTTCGCCTCGCCTGTCGTCGGTCATGAACGGGTCCCCGCCCCTCGACTGTCGGCATTACACACCACAACACACGGAACAAAACCCTCCATAACGCCCACCACGAGCACCCGAACGCCACCGCCTTCTTCATCCGAGCCGGAGGCGCGAGCCCCCGAGACCGCCTCAGGGTCGTCATCCCGCAGGCCGACCGCCGACGCGACCGAGGGCTGATTACTCCCGTCCGTCCACGCACTACCTTCAACTCCTGTCACAGCGAACGGCTATCGGGAACAAGGAACGGGAACGGGACGTGGCAGTGAGACAGCGGTGGGGTGCACGTGCGGGAGCGGTGCTCGGGTCGGTCGTCATGACCGCCGTGGGGACCATGGGCGCGACCTTGGGCATCGCCGGACCGGCGCAAGCCATGTCCGGGGGCACGGAGTCACCCCGGCCCGGCGCCGCGCCCTGGCTCGCCACGCTGGCGGTCAAGGGTGACGGCCCGCTGCTGAAGCGGGCGTCGTGCGGGGGCGTGCTCGTCGCACCCGACCGGGTGCTCACGGCGGCCCACTGCCTGGACGGCGTCGACGTGGCCCGCATCGAAGTGCACCTCGGTTCCTCGGTGCTCTCCGAGGACCCGGGCACGGTACGCAACGTACGCGGCGCGGCCCTGCACCCCCGCTACCGGCTCCTGCCGTCCCCCGCCGCCCCCGACCGGCCGGAACTGTCCTCCGCGGCCTACGACCTGGCGGAGATCCGGCTCAGCGACCCGGTACGCGGGGTCAAGCCGCTCCCCGTCGCGAAGCACCGGCCACGCCCCGGCACACCCGTATCGATCTTCAGCCACGGCACCACGGCCGCGCCGGACCCGTCCGAGCCCGGCAAGGACATACGCGGCGACGTACTGCGCCGCGGCGACCTCGCCGTACGGAGCCACGAGCAGTGCGCCGCCCAGACCCCGGCGGTGGTGGACCGGGCGTCGGTCTTCTGCGCCCGGTCTCCCCGCGCCGACCGCACCCCAACGACCATGTGCCCGGGAGACAGCGGGAGCCCGCTGCTGGCATGGGGCCGCGGCGGCCCCGAGCTGACCGGCGTCTTCAGCTTCGCCGGTGAGACGGCCGGTAAGGCCTGCGGCCGGCCGGCGGACGCGGCGTTCGCGGACGTGCCGGCGCTGCTGCCGGAGCTGCGCGCCGCCTCCGAGGGCGGGGTACGGGCATGAACCGGCGACGGCAGAAGAAGCTGGCGAAGCGGCTGGTGTCGGCGGCGATGTCCGCCGGGCCCGCCGAGGTGGCCGCGCTGCTGCGGGCCGGTGCGCAGCCGGACACCGCCGATGCGGACGGCACCACGCCGCTGTACGCCGCCTCCGTACACGGCGACGCGGCGAGCGCCCGCCTGCTCCTGGCCGCCGGCGCCGCGTCGGACAGGGAGAGCGGCCACGGCACGGAAGGCACGCCGCTGTGCGCGGCCGCCGCGTGGGGCCACCTCGACGTCGTACGCGAACTCCTCACCCACGGCGCCGATCCCAACGCCCGCGAGGACGGCGGCACCGGCCACTCCCCCCTCGACTGGGCCACCAAGGACTTCCAGCCGCATCCGGAGACGGCGGCACTGCTGCGGGCGGCGGGTGCGCGCCCCCGGGATTCCTGACCCTCCTACGGCTTCGCCTCCGGCGCCACCGCCGCCAGCTCCGCCACCGTGCCGGACATGATGGTCCGTACGTGCTCGGTGATGTGCTCGACCGGCCAGTCCCACCAGGCCAGTTCGAGCAGGCGCGCGGTGTCCGCCTCGTCGTAGCGGCGACGGATCAGCTTGGCCGGGTTGCCGCCGACGATGCCGTAATCGGGTACGTCGTCCACGACCACGGCCCCGGAGGCGATGACCGCGCCGTGCCCGATCCGCACCCCCGGCATGACCATCGACCCGTACCCGAACCACACGTCGTTTCCGACCACGGTGTCGCCCTTGCCCGGCAGCCCGCTGATCAGGTCGAAGTGGTCGGCCCAGGACCCGCCCATGATCGGGAACGGGAACGTCGAGGGCCCGTCCATCCGGTGGTTGGCACCGTTCATGATGAACCGCACCCCCTCGCCCAGCGCGCAGTACTTCCCGATGACGAGCTTCTCGGGCCCGTAGTGGTACAGCACGTTGCGCGTCTCGAACGCGGTCGGGTCATCCGGGTCGTCGTAGTACGAGAAGTCGCCGACCTCGATCAGCGGCGAGGTGACGAGGGGCTTCAGCAGCACCACCCGCGGCTGGCCGGGCATCGGGTGCAGGACGTTCGGGTCGGCGGGGACAAGTGGCATCGGGCATCGCCCTCTCGTAAGGGTGCGGGTGGGGTACGGGTGGGGCCGTACCGTGCTCCCGGCCCGCACGCCATGATCCCAACCACCACCACCGCGGACGACCGATTAACCGGTGACCGGCGGCCCGTGACCGGTGACCGGTGAACCCCGGGCTCCGCCCCTGCATCCTGTCCGAGCTGGACGAGGAGTTCCTGAAGGCCGCGGGGCAGGACCAGCAGGCGGCCCTGGACGCTGCCTGCGAGCGCGCGCTGTCCCAGGGCGGCCCGTTCCCCTTCCGGCCGGAGTAGCCCGAGCCCACGGCTCAGGCCTGCGCCGTACGAACACGGCCGGGTGACGGCGCTGAATGGGCGCGAGGCCGACCGTCGTTCCCCGTGAAGATGTGCGCACGAGCATCAAGTCGGCGTACTACGGCGACGAGGCCGCCCCGGCGCCCCGGCCGCTACCGCACTATCCCGGACCGAGCGGCGACAGCCGCTGTGTGATCCGGTCGAACAAGTCCGTCAGCGGCTCGCTGACGTCCTGGCCGAATTCGGACAGCCCGTAGGTGACCTGGGGCGGCGTCGTCGGCTCCACCTCCCGCCGGACCAGGCCGTCCTGGACCAGCGCACGCAGGGTCTGAGTGAGCATCTTCTCGCTGATGCCCTGGATGCTGTTGCGCAGCTCGAAGAACCGGAGGTCGTTGCTCCGCAAGGAGATCAGCACCCAGATGCCCCATCTGCTGGTCACGTGGTCGACCATGTCACGCGCGGGGCAGTCGGTGTGAAACACCTCATACTGCTTGCCCGCCTCGGCCTGCCTGAGCTGAGCGCCTTCCCTCATGACTGGAGCTTACCTTTAGGTACGTTCTTACGAAAAGTAAGCCGGTCTCCTAGCGTCGATCGCGTAGTGCACGACCGACCAGGAGCTGAACATGATTGTGGTGACCGGGGCTACCGGGAATGTGGGCCGACCTCTGACGCGAGCCTTGGCCGAGGCGGGCGAGCAGGTGACGGCGGTGTCGCGGCACGCGGTGGCGATGCCGGACGGAGTCCGGCACGTGGCGGCCGACCTGGCCGAGCCGACAAGCCTCACCCCCGCGTTGGACGGGGCGAAGGCGCTGTTCCTGCTGCTGTCCGGCGACCTGCACGCCCCCGACGCCAGGCCGGCCGACATCATCGCCCTGGCCGCGGCCAGTGGGGTCCGCCGAATCGTCCTGCTGTCCTCGCAGGGCGTGGCGACCAGGCCGCTCGGCCCGACGCGGGTCGCGATGCGCGCGCTGGAGGACGCCTTGCGGGAGTCCGGCCTGGCCTGGTCCGTCCTGCGACCGGGCGGCTTCGCCTCCAACGCCTTGTCCTGGGCGGAGTCCGTCCGCACGCAAGGGACGGTCGCCGCGCCCTTCGGCGACGTAGGGGTGCCGGTCATCGACCCGGCAGACATCGCCGAGGTCGCGGCGGCCTGCCTGCTGGACGACCGGCACACCGGCGGGGTGTACGAACTGAACGGCCCAGAGGCGATCACGCCGCGTCAGCAGACGGAGGCGATCGCCGCAGCACTCGGCTCGCCGGTACGGTTCCACGAACTCACCCGCGACGAGGCCAAGGCCATGATGACGCAGTCCGTGCCGGAGGAACTCGCCGACGACACCCTCGACATCATCTCCGCCCCGAACCCGGCCGAACTGCGGATCAGCCCGGACGTGGAACGGGTCCTCGGCCGCGCCCCGCACCCCTTCGGCGACTGGGTCGCCCGCCACATCGCCGCCTTCCGCTGAGGCACAACTCAACTGAGTAACACCTGCGGCCTCGTGCGGCTCCGGCCGCACGAGGCGCCCACCTCCGTAGACCGGCCTTGGCAGGAACATCGGTTCCGGCCGGTGCCGTACTTACACGGTCGGGTGACGGCACACCGTCCAGGTGCCGTGATGACGGGTAGTGGCATTGAACGGGCCCACGGCCACCCGTCGTTCTCCGGGAGGATGTGCACATGAGCATCGGGTCGGCCGACTACAGCGACGGCACCAACCCGGAGCACGCCCTGAAGTACGCGGTCCAGCGTGTTCGCGGCGGCCGGGCCCAACTCATCGAGGGTGTCATCGAGCCACTGTCCCTGTCCTGGGCCCACGAAACCGTCGCCGACAGCCTCCGCCATCAGCTCGGCACCCGCGCCTCCGACCTCCACTGCGTCATCGGCTCCGGCAACCTCGACCTGCCCGGCTCACCCAACTGGTACGTACCCGACCTCACCGTCGCCCCAGCCGCCGTAGCCAAGAATGCCGGTTCCCTCCGCCCCGACCAGACGCTGCTGGTCGTGGAGGTCACGTCGGAGTCCAACGCCGACACCGACCGCATCGTCAAACGCCGCCGCTACGCCGAGTACGGAGCGCCGCTGTACTTGCTCGTAGACCGGCAGCAGCGCGCACTCACCCTGTTCGCCGAGCCCGGCCGACTCGGCCACACCCGGATCACCGGCCCACTGCCGTACGGGACGCCGCTGCACCTACCGAGCCCGTTCGACCTGGACCTGGACACCAGCGGCTTGTGACCGGCGGCCGGGGCACCGTCGCGGGCGCAGCCGGTCAGGCTTCGCCGGAATCGTGCAGCAAGTCTTTGGAAACGAAGGACCCCATGCCCGGCTCGGTGTAGATCAAGCCGTCCGCCCGGAGCCCTCGGTGCACCTTCTGGGCGGTCGCCGTGGCGATACCGAATTCTCCCTGGAGCTTGAGCACCGACGGAATCTGTGTTCCAGGAGGGTACGTGCCATCGGCAATGCGCTCGCGGATGACGTCGGCAACCTGGCGCCAGCGGGGTCGGTCAGGAGCAAATTCGATCACCTGAGCCAGGCTAGGCCTGGTATCCCTACCTAGGCGAGCGATGATGCGCCCTAGCACGGTATGCCGCACTCGGAGTAAGGTAACGACCACACAGAGCCCCGGCGACCGCTGCAACGGTCCCGGGGCGTGGCCAACGCTGCCTACAGAAAAAGAGCGCCGACATGCGCCACCGTATCCGCCGCGCTGCGGCCTGGCTGAGGAATCGCCTCTCGCCGCCAGTGACTGCCCCCCTCACCACCCTCCGCGCGCCTGTGCGCCCCTCCCCCGCCGCCAGGCGGCCGCGCCCCGTGCCCAGCCCGCTCGACACCCCCCTCGACGGCGACGCGTCCGCCCTCGTACGGCCGTACCTGGTCACCTACGAAGTGCGCGCACAGGAGCAGCAAGCCCGCCGCTTCGCGCGTATCCGCACGCTGCATGGGGACTTCGCCGCATGAGCGCGGACGAGGGGGCAGAGGGCCCCGTGCCGGGCATGCGGCTGTTGCCCTGGTCGCAGGAGGGCGGTAAGCAGTGCCTGCTGTCGACCGACGGCGACGGCTACGTGGCGCGGTTCGCGGACGACATGGAGGCGGCGCAGCTCGACATGGGTACGGAGCTGCTCGATCACGCCGGGGTGATGCTGGGCGAACCCGACGCATCGGCCAGTGAACTGCGCTTTCTCGCCAATCGATTGGTCGAGGCGCTGCACGACGCGTTGCGGGTCGCCGACAGCCGAGGCCGGCGGGTTCCCGGCCTGGGCGGTGCGAGCGGAAAGGGGGGCGTCGGCCGCTTGGCCGCGGCCGAGTGAGGGGACGTCAGGCCGACGTGGCCGGGGACGGGCCGGTCAGCTCAGGGCGAGCCAGGCGGCGCCGACGACGACCGCGATCGCGACGATCACGCCGACGATGACGCCGATGCGGGGGCCGCCGGACGACTGCTGCTGGGCCGCTGCCCGGCGGCCGCCGGGCTCGGGGGCGCCCTCGTCCACGAAGGCGCGGAACATCTGCGTGTTGCCGGCCGGGTCGGGCTGGCCGTTGGCCGGGTTCTGCTGGTAGTTCGCCATAGGCCAGGACCCTAGCGAACCCGGCATGTACGGCACACCCCTGGGCCTCGTGCGTCACAGCACAGTTGTTCCCGGAACCGCGCCCGCGGCCACGCCCTCGCCGGGACGGCTCCGCCCGGCCGCGGTTCAGGAAGGCGCCCCGGCCCAGGCCTTCAGCGCCTCCTGCCGTTCGGCGCGGCGGGTCCGGAGGTCGGTGGTACGGGTGGCCCAGGCCACGTGGCCGTCGGGGCGTACGAGGATCTCGGTCACGCCGTCCAGGTCCGGGTGAGCGTCCCGCGTGGTGACGGTGACGGGAGTGACGCGTGCGCCCCAGCCCTGGGTGACGGTTGCCCCGAGGTCCGGGACGTCGCCCGTGAGGTCGAGGTGGACGAAGCGGCCTGCGGGGAGCAACTCGTACACCCGTGTCGCCTCCGAACCGGCGGCGGTCAGGCCGATGTCCGGCATCCGGTGCCCCACCAGCGGGTCGGCACCGGGGGTGGTCGCCGGGTAGACCGTGCCGAGGGCGGAGACCCTGGCGGCGAGGGTGCGGTTGACCTGCGGCATGTTGAGGAGTTCGTCGAAGAGGGCGCGCAGGGCCGTGGCGGGGCGCTGATACTGCGGTACGAGGGTCAGTTCGGCCAGCAGGGTCTGGATCTCGGTGTTCTCGGTGACGGACTGGCCGACGGGGCGGCGTTCCGCGTCGTAGCTGTCCAGGAGGCCGGGCGGGGCCCAGCCGTTGACCTCGGCGGCCAGCTTCCAGCCGAGGTTCATCGCGTCCTGGAGGCCGGTGTTGAGGCCTTGGCCCGCCGCGGGGAAGTGGATGTGGGCGGCGTCGCCGGCCAGGAGGACGCGTCCGGCGCGGTAGCTCTCGGCGAGCCGGGTGGCGTTGCCGAAGCGGGAGAGCCAACGCGGTTCGGCGATGCCGCAGTCGGTGCCGCAGAGCCGGGTCAGGGACTCGCGGAACTCCTCCAGGGTCACGGGTTCGCCGGACGGCACCCGGATGCGCTCCGGGTCCAGGTAGACGAGCCGGATGACGCCGTCCTCCATGGGGGCCACCAGTACGCCCCGCGCGCGGGCGGCGTCGAGGCCGGCGGGGTCGGTGACCGCGAAGTCGCCGAGTACGCCGGTGAAGGTTTCGTCCGTACCCGGGAAGGCGATGCCGGCGGACTGCCGTACGACGCTGCGTCCGCCGTCGCACCCGACGATGTAACGGGACCGTATCGTCGCAACGCTCCCGTCCCCGCCCCGCGCCTCGACCTCGGCCCCGTCGCCGTCCTGGCTCAGCCCGGCGACCTCGTACCCGCGCTCGATCTCGACGCCCAGCTCCCGGGCGCGCTCCGCCAGCAGCGCCTCGGTGTGGGCCTGGGCGAGGAACAGCGTGTAGCCGTGCCGGGAGTCCAGCGCGGAGAAGTCCAGGTGGGTGGGGAGCTGGGCGAAGTGCCAGCCGGGCACGGGGCGGCCGAGCGGCAGGAAGCGGTCGAGCAGCCCCCGCTGGTCGATCACCTCCACGCTGCGCGGGTGCAGGCTCAGCGCGCGGGAGTCGCGCTGCGGTTCGGTACGGCGCTCGAAGACGCGGGTACGTACGCCGGCCAGTGCCAGTTCGCAGGCGAGCAGCAGGCCGGTGGGGCCCGCGCCCACCACGGTCACATCGACGTCGTTCATCGGAGTGGTCCCCCCTGTTTAATGAGCAGTGTTCACGTGAACGCTGTTCACTATAGTGAGATCCATGAGTTCTCCGTCAAGCCCGGCCCCCGCCCGCCCGGCCCGCGGCCGCCCCGCCCGACTCGACCGCGCACGCACCCTGCAAACGGCGCTCGACCTGCTGGATCAGTCGGGCCTCGACGCGCTGACGATGCGACGGCTCGCCGACGCGATGGACGTACAGGCCGGCGCCTTGTACCGCTATTTCGCGACCAAGCAGGATCTGCTCACCGCCATGGCGGAGCGGATGATGGAGGGCGTCACGGAAGCGGCCGCAACGGACGGCGGCGACTGGAGCGAGCGGCTGACCGCCCTCGCCCGCGCCGAACGCGACGCCCTGCTCGCCCACCGCGACGGCGCCCGCGTCTTCGCGGGCACGCACGCGACGGGAGCCAGCGTCCTCGGCTTCGCCGACGCGTTCGTGGGCGTACTGCGCGAGGCGGGCTTCGCCGACGACGCGGCGGCCCGCGCGCTCTACACGGTGGTCAACTACACCGTGGGCCACACCCTGGAAGAACAGGCGGCGCTCCAGCCGGGCGAGGGGAGCGCCGAGGGCGCGGGGGCCCTGCGCAACGCCGTAACGGCAGGGACATACCCCCACCTCAGCGCCACCCTCCCCACCCTCGCCAGCACAGACTTCACCGGACTCTTCGAATTCGGCCTCGACCTGCTCATCGAGGGCTTGCGGACGCGGCACGCGCCGCCGACGGGGAAATGATCACGCAGGCCGGCCGCTCACCTCGTCGTCGGCCAGGTGATGCGCTGACCGCCCGGCCCGACGGTGATACTGAACCGCTCCAGGGGCGGGGAACCGTCGGCCCGCCAGCGCCGTACGTGCTCTTCCACGGCGTCCCACAACCGCGCCGGGCCTCCCTGACGTACCAGCGAACGGCCCCCGTCCTGGCGGAGGGCCACCCATGCCCCGTCCGCGACATCCAGCAGAACCTGCTCGTCGCTGCCGTCCTCACCCTTCAGGGTGAAGTGCTGCGCGCGGGGCACCGCAAGCTGGGCGACGAACCGCGCGGTCCAATCGTCCAGCACCTCGCGTGCGGTCAGACGGGCAGGTTTCTCGTCGGCGCTCCGCATGTCGGGCAGACAGCCGAGCGGGGGCGGCTGATGGGGACGGGCGAGCATGAAGGAGATCCGGCCGCCGAGGAAGCAGCCGCGGGCGACGCCCTCGCCGACGGTGAGACAGGCCAGTTCGGAGGCGTACAGCCAGCCGGACACGGTGGCCAGGATCCGGCCGCCCGGACGGGTCTGCTCGATCCAGTCGCCGGACACCTCCAGGATTCCGCAGGCGGCGATCGTCCGGTCGTACGGCGCCGAGGGAGCGTACCCGGCCAGGCCGTCCCCGACGACGAGTTCGGGAGCGTAACCGCACGCGCCCAGAGCGACCCGGGCCCGGGTCACCACATCCGGATCGACGTCGACCGAGGTGACGCGGTCGGCACCGAGCCGGTGGCACAGCAGCGCGGTGGAGTAGCCGGTGCCGGTGCCGACCTCCAGCACCCGGTGGCCGTCGGCGACCTGAAGTTCTTCGAGCATGCGCAGCACCAGACCCGGCATGGTGCTGGAGGACGTGGGGGCCCGGCAGATCTCGCCCCGGACATCGGCCGGGACGATGGTGCCGGCCACCTGCGTGACCAGGGAATCGTCGCGGTAGCAGCGCTCCAGCCAGGTGTCGTCGTCCGGCAGCACGGGCCGCCACCAGGTCGGGCCGGGGCCGGGAACCCGCTCGAAGAAGCCGCTGCGCAGGAACTTGTGCCTCGGCACCGCTTCGGCCGCCGCCCGCCATCGGTCCGTACGCAGCTGCCCGGCCTCCGTGAGCCGATGGACCAGGCCCGCCCGCAGCTCGTCGTCCTTCACGCCTCGGCTCTCCTTTGCAGCAGGTCGGCCATGGCCGCCACCATGGGCAGACCGGTCTCCTGCTCCAGCCACGCCCACTGCCCGGACGGGTTGCACTCCAGGAACCACCATCGCCCCTGCCGGTCCACGGCGAAGTCGAATGCTCCGAAGTTCAGCCTGAAGTGATCGAGGTAGGCGGACAGGGATCGCCGGGCGCCTGGCGTCGGACGTACGACGGTGTAGGTGAGCTTGCCGTAGTCGGTGCGCCAGTCCAGCAGGCCGGAGTCGATACGGACGCAGAAGACGTGCCGACCGATCACGGTCACCCGGACGTCCGCCGCCTTCTCGACCCGGTGCTGGAACAGGTGCGCCGTGCCTGCCACCGCGTCGTCGATCTCCTCCACGGCGACTTCGCCGACGGCCACCGTGCACGAGACGCCGTCGACGCGGTACAGCGGCGCCGACAGGGGCTTGTAGATCACCGGGCCGTGTTCCCACTTCACCCCACCTCGCACACACCACCCTCCACTCGCCCCAACCGCCTACCTGACCTGCACCTTTACACCCCCACCCCACCCCCTTGACCGTTGATCTTGCCAACCTTTTATTTCCCTTTACCTCCCTCACCCCAGAATCGTTTGCCTTCAGCAACCAAGTGGTTCTACGGTTGCTCAAGGCAACAAAAGAAGAAGTGCGGAGGTGCCCATGGCCGCTCAGAGTCAGTACGAGGAGCTGGCCCGGCAGCTCAGTGCCATCGGCGCCGTCAAGCGTGAGATGGGGCGGATTCTGCCGCCCGACTGCCCGCCCGCCTCGGCCGGCGTGCTCACCCTGCTCGACCGGTACGGCGAGATGCGGATGAGCAAGCTGGCGGAACTGCTCGCGATCGACATGTCGGTCACCAGCCGGCACGTGGCCCACGTCGCCGAGCGCGGCTGGATCGAGCGGGAGCCCGACCCGCAGGACAAGCGGTCGCGGCTGCTGAGGCTGACGCCGAGCGGCAGGCTGCTCCTCGCGGAGCTCTCCGAGCGCTACACGGCTTCCCTCGCCCGGTATCTGGACGACTGGTCCGACAGCGACGTCGGCCGGCTCAACGAGCTGCTCGCCAGGCTCCGTACGAGCTTCGGCGACTGCCGCACCCGGGCGCATCACGAATCCACCACCCGCACACCCGCGGAATGAAAAGGAACCACATGGCTACGACCACACCATCCGGTGTGCGGGGCGGCCACGCCAAGCACGGGGGCCACCCGGCTCCCGACGGGGCGCCCATGACGCACCGTCAGATCATGGAGGCGATATCCGGGCTGCTGCTCGGCATGTTCGTCGCCATCCTGTCCTCGACGATCGTCTCCAACGCGCTGCCCGAGATCATCCACGACCTCAAGGGCGGCCAGAGCGCGTACACCTGGGTCGTCACCGCGTCGCTGCTGGCGATGACCGCGACCACCCCCCTGTGGGGCAAGCTGTCCGACCTGTTCAGCAAGAAGCTGCTGGTCCAGATCGCGCTGGTGATCTACGTGGCGGGCTCGGTGGTGGCCGGTCTGTCGCAGAACTCCGGCATGCTGATCGCGTGCCGCGTGGTGCAGGGCATCGGCGTGGGCGGCCTGTCGGCGCTGGCCCAGATCGTCATGGCCGCGATGATCTCCCCGCGCGAGCGCGGCCGCTACAGCGGCTACATCGGCGCCACCTTCGCAGTCGCCACCGTCGGCGGCCCGCTGCTCGGAGGCGTCATCACCGACACCAGCTGGATGGGCTGGCGCTGGTGCTTCTACGTCGGCGTGCCGTTCGCGGTGATCGCCTTGATCGTCCTCCAGAAGACCCTGAAGCTGCCCGTGGTCAAGCGGGACGTGAAGGTCGACTGGGCAGGCGCGTTCTTCATCAGCGCGGCGGTCTCGCTGCTGCTGGTGTGGGTGACGCTGGCCGGTGACAAGTACGACTGGATCTCGGGCCAGACCTTCGCCATGGTCGGCGGCGCGATCGTGCTCGGCGCGATCTTCGTGTTCGTCGAGTCCAGGGCGAGCGAGCCGATCATCCCGCTGCGGCTGTTCCGCAACAAGACGATCACTCTCGCCTCGCTGGCCTCGCTGTTCGTCGGTATCGCGATGTTCACCGGCACCGTCTTCTTCAGCCAGTACTTCCAGCTGGCACGCGGTGAGTCGCCGACGATGTCCGGGATCATGACGATCCCGATGATCGGTGGTCTGTTCATCTCCTCGACCGTCTCCGGTCAGGTCATCACCAAGACCGGTCGCTGGAAGGCCTGGCTGGTCTCCGGTGGCGCGCTGCTGACCGCGGGCCTCGGCCTGCTGGGCACCATCCGGTACGACACCGAGTACTGGCACATGGCGATCTTCATGGCGCTGATGGGCCTCGGCATCGGCATGATGATGCAGAACCTGGTGCTGTGCACGCAGAACCAGGTCGACCCGAAGGACCTCGGCTCCGCCTCCTCCGTCGTGACCTTCTTCCGCTCCCTCGGCGGCGCGGTGGGCGTCTCGGCGCTCGGCGCGGTGCTCGCCAACCGCGTCACCCACTACGTGAAGGACGGCGTCCAGGAACTCGGCCCGCAGGCCGCGGCGAAGTTCGCCCAGAACGGCACCGGCGGCGGTGGCGGCATCCCGGACCTCGACGCCCTCCCGGCGCCGTTCCGGACCATCATGGAGAGCGCCTACGGGCACGGCGTCGGCGACGTCTTCCTGTACGCGGCTCCGTGCGCGCTGCTCGCCTTCCTGGTGACGCTGTTCATCAAGGAGGTCGCGCTGAAGACCCAGGGCGGTCTGTCGCAGTCCGCCGCGCCGGCGGCGGCACCGGCCGCCACCGGGGCCGCCGCCGTGGCACCGCAGCCGCAGCCGGAGCCCGCCCTCGTGGGCGCCGGTGCCCCGGTGGGCCAGGACGACGACGGCCGGGCGCCCTCCTGGGCGCAGCAGCCGGCGGCGACGACCGCCACGCAGCCCCTGGCGGCCTACGCCTCGGCGGGCGGCGGCGACGAGATCCCGGCTGGCCCGGCGATCCACGGCTCGGTCCGCAACGCGGAGGGCCACCCGGTCGCGAACTCCGCGGTCACGCTGATCTCGCTCAACGGGCGCCAGCTCGGCCGCTCGGTGGCCCAGGCCAACGGCTCGTACGTGCTGAACGCCCCCGGCGCCGGTTCGTACGTGCTGATCGCGGCGGCCGACGGCCACCAGCCGCAGGCGTCCACGGTCGTCGTCGGCGAGGACGCCCTCGGCTACGACATCCTGCTCAGCGGCACCAGCGGCCTGGGCGGCCAGGTCCGCAGCGCGGTCACCGGCGAGCCGGTGGCGGACGCGATGGTCGTGGTCACCGATGTCCGCGGCGAGGTGCTGGCCACCGGCAAGACCGGCGAGGAGGGCTACTTCGCCTTCGACGAGCTGGCCCCCGGCACCTTCACCATCGCGGTCAACGCGCCCGACTTCCGGCCGACGGCGCTGCCGGTCGAGGTCGGCGGGCAGGGCACGACCCGGATGGAGATCGAGCTGCTGTCCGGCGCCCGGGTGCAGGGCGTCGTACGGGCGGGAGCCGAGCGGCGGCCGCTGCCGGACGCGCGGGTCACGCTCGTGGACGCGGCGGGCAACGTCGTGGCGACCTCCACCACCGGCGAGGACGGCGCGTACGCCTTCACCGACCTGGACGCGGGCGACTACACGGTCATCGCGAGCGGCTACCCGCCGGTCGCCAACGGCCTGACGGTCGACGCGCGCGGAGTCGACGGCTACGACGTCGAGCTCGCCCACCCCGGCGAGTGATCCCGGGCCCGGGGGCCGGCCGTACGGCGGCGGGCCCCCGGGAACCCCGGCACGGCCGGGGGACGAGACCCCGGACCGCGGCGGCCTTCTGAGCGGAGAGGCGGCGCGGACCGGACCCCAGGGCTCCGGCGGCGGTACGCGCACAGGCAGGGGACGGCCTGCGTGCCGCCGCCCGGAGCCCGACATGTGAGAGGCAAGAACGGGAGTGGGAATGACTTCGACGGGCGCGGCAGCGGGAGCGGCCAACGGCGCGGGCGTACGCGCACAGGTCCGTACACGGGACGGCTGGGCGGTCCAGCACGCGGTGCTGACCGTCACCGACATGACCGGCACCCAGGTGCTGCGCGCGGCGGCCGACCAGGACGGCGTCGTACGGGACGCGCAGCCGCTGGCCCCCGGCCCGTACACGGTGATCGTGACGGCCGTCGGCTACGCGCCGGTCGCCTCCAGCGCGATCGTCACGGCGAGCGGCCGGATGGACGTCGGCAACGTGGTGCTGGCGCGGCAGGGCGGGGCCGAGCTGCCGCCGCCCGGCGCGTGGACCATCGACCCGATGCACTCGACGGTCGCGGCGACCGCCCAGCACCTGGGCATCACCAGCGTGCACGGCCGCTTCCTGGACTTCGCGGGCCGTATCGAGATCGCCGAGGACCTGGACAAGTCGTCGGTCCAGGCGGTCATCAGGACGGCGTCGATCGACACCGGCAACGGCATGCGCGACGGGCACCTGCGGACCGGGGACTTCCTCGACGTCGAGCAGTACCCGGAGATGACCTACGTCAGCACCGGCCTGGAGCCGGCCGGCCCGGACCGCTGGACCGTGCACGGCGAGCTGTCGCTGCGCGGCGTGGTCCGTCCGGTGGACCTGGACCTGAGCTACCTCGGCACGGGCCCCGACCCGTGGGGCGGCGTGCGGGCGGCCTTCAACGCCACCGCGGAGCTGCGCCGTGAGGACTTCAAGATGAACTACAACCAGGTCGTCGCCGCCGGTATCGCGGCGATCGGCACGACCCTGCGGGTCGAACTGGACATCCAGGCCGTACAGGGCGAGAACCTGCCCACGGCCTGACGACCCGGCCCCCACCCCCGACCGGGGCCGTACGCGACGGTGCCCCGCCCTTTGCGCTGCAAGGGGCGGGGCACCGTCGTGCGGGGCGATCCGTCAGTTGGTCTTGCACTTGTTCCCCGTGGCAGGGTTCAGCAGCCCGATGACGTCGATGCTGTTGCCGCAGAGGTTCAGACCGAGGTCGATCGGGACCTGGATGGCGTTGCCCGACAGGATGCCGGGCGAGTTGGCGACCTTGGCCCCCGCACCGGCGTCGGCGACGGCGGTGCCTACGCTGCCGAGGACGGCGGCGACGGCCAGGACACCCGCGCTGATGGTGGTACGAACGCGCATGTGGAGCTCCTTACGCTGCGCTGAGAAATGATCAGATAAGAGGTAGACGCGGCACGGTTTCCGGAAACCGCCGCGCCCGCCGATGCCCCCGTTCGGCGGGGCCTCTTCACACGTCCGGACGCGCGCGGCGCCCGTTCAGCGGCAGGTAGTGGTAGAGCCGCCCCGGTTAGCTCGGGGCACTCGGGGCACTCGGAGCACTCGGAGCACTCGGAGCACCCGGGGCGTTCGGGGCGTTCGGGGAGTCCTGGCGGCCGGAGCCGGAGACTTCCGCGGCGGCCGCCGCCGAGCGCTCCCGCTCCCGCATCGTCTCGATCCCCGCGATCTGGAGCTCCAGGGCGAAGGCGAAGTCGTCGTCCAGCATCCGTTCCGCGGACATGTCCTCGCGCGCGTACGTGGCGTTGACGGACAGCTCCATCGTCTCGGCGAACCGCGGGCGGCCCTGCACCGCTTCCACGACCTGGTGGAAGTACTCGTCCAGGGTGGTGCCCTCGGCCCGGCAGCGGGCGCGGTGCTGGCCCTGGATGCTGCAGAAGCCGTAGACGAACTGATAGACCGCCGCCAGCGCGCCCGACGTCGACTTCTTCGACAGGCCGCTGCGCGCCATCACCCGCAGCGTCGCGTTGGAGAACGCCACCGAGCGCGGCCCCAAGTTGAGGTACTCCCCCAGGAGCCTCGGCAGCCACGTGTGGGCGAGCAGCAGTTTGCGGTATTCGGTGGCGAGATGGCGCAGCTGGTCGCGCCAGTCGGCCCGCTCGTCGGACTCGTCGGGCAGGTCGAGTTCGCCGGCCACCGCGTCCATGGCCAGTTCCAGCAGGTCGTCCTTGGTGTCGACGTACCAGTAGACGGACATGGCGGTGACGCCCAGTTCGGCGGCCAGGCGGCGCATGGAGAACTTCGCCAGACCCTCGGCGTCCAGCAGCCGGACCGTGGCCGCGACGATCTTGTCGAGGTCCAGTCCGGCCGGCTGGTCCGCCTTCCGTTTCACCGGAGGGCGCTCGGTCAGCCACACGCTGCTCGGCTGTTTCTTGGCGCGGCTCGATGTCGCGGCCATCTCGCGCCCTCCCTTTCCTTCACACAGTGTTACGCGGTCGATGCTATTCCGGCCGGGCGGCGGCCGGTCCCGGACGTACGGGGCCGTCGGCCGGGCCGTCCGTCCCGAGCGCGGCGGCCGGTTCCGTACCGTCCGCGGGTACGTCGTCGGGCCGCACCCCGGCGCCCGGCGCCGGCAGGCCGCGCTCCGCACGGCGCAGCAGGAACGCCGCGAGCAGACCGCCGAGGAAGACCGCGGCGGCGCCCACCAGTTGGCTGGTGCCGATGCCGGAGGCGAACGCGTCGTGGACGGCCGCCCGGTCCGCGTCCGTACGGGCCATGGCCAGCGCCGCGGGCAGCGAACCGGCCCCCAGGGCGACCGCGGGAAGCAGCGCGGCGAAGCGGGAGTTGAGGACCGCGCCGAGGACGGCGACGCCCAGGCCCTGGCCGAACTCCATCAGCGTGCCGTTCACGCCCGCGCCCACGCCCGCCTTCTCCACCGGGATCGAGGACATGATCGCGTTGGCCATGGTGGGCATCGCGAAGGCCACGCCGACACCCATCAGCAGCAGGCCGAACAGCATGCCGCCGTAGCTGTCGCTGCCGAGCGTGGCGATGGCGGTCAGACCGCCGGCGAGCAGGCTCATGCCCGACACGATCATGCCGGGGGTGCCCAGCTTGGGTAGCAGGCGGACGCCCAGACCGGTGAAGTTCAGCGCGACGACCATCAGGGCCAGCGGCGCCATCCGCAGGCCGGCCTCCAACGGACCGTAGCCGAGGACCAGTTGCAGATGCTGGGTGAGCAGGAACATCGACCCGCCCATGCCGAAGGCCACCAGGATGCCGCCGGACACCGCGCCGATGAACCGGCTGTTGCGGAAGAAGTGCATGTCCAGCATCGGGTTCGGTACGTGCAGCTCCCACATCGCGAAGACGGCCAGGCCCACGATGCCGACGGCGGCGGAGGTCAGCACCCGGCCGGAGAGCCAGCCGCTCTCGGGCCCGGAGATGATCGCGAAGACCACGCCCACCATGCCGATCATGGAGAGCAGCGCGCCTACCAGGTCGGGGCGGTCGCCGCTGGGGTTCTTCGACTCGGGGACGAGCCGCAGGACCGCGACGATGCCTATGCAGGCGACCGGGATGTTGATCAGGAACAGCGAGCCCCACCAGAAGTGCGCCAGCAGCGAGCCGCCGATCAGCGGACCGGCGGCGAAGCCCAGCGAGTTCACCGAGCTCCAGATGCCGATGGCCTTCGGGCGCTCGGCGTCGTCGAAGATCTGCATGACGACGGCGAGCGTGGTCGTCATCAGCAGCGCGCCGCCGACGCCCATCCCGGCGCGGGCCGCGATCAGCTGGCCGGGCGACTGGGCGAGGGCGGCGGCGAGCGAGGCGACGCCGAACAGCACCAGGCCGAGGGCGAGCATCTTCTTGCGGCCGTAGCGGTCGGCGGCGTTGCCGGCGGTGAGCAGCAGGCCGGACTGGACCAGGGAATAGGCGTTGAGCATCCACTGGACGTCGGCGGTGGTGGCGCCCATCTCCTCGGTGAGGGACGGGACGGCGACGTTCAGGACGGTGTTGTCGAGCAGGACGGTCAGCTGTGCGAGGCAGATGACGGCGAGGATGAGCCAGCGGGTCGGATTGCGGGCCGGACTCAAGGGTGGGGTGGCGCCAGAGGCCACGGAGGACATACAGGCTCCCTGTACGGAGTGATCGAGCGGATCGGCGAGACGTTCGGTCTACACCGTACAGGGGGCGCTATACGCCGTACAGTCAATTAAGGGCGGGCGGCCCCAAGACGCACCCGGGGCCGCCTTCGGCTTCTCGGTTACATCACGAGACGGGTCGGGTCAGATCGTAGAGCGTCGTCTTCCCGACCGTGACCTTCTTGAAGTTCTTCTCGACCCAGCTCGTGATGTCGGACGAGGTGGACTTCTCGGCACCCTTCGCGCCGAAGAAACCGCCGCCCATTCCGCCGCCGACGAAATAGTGGATCTTGCCCTGGCGTACGTACTCCTTGAACTGTTCGAGCGTCGGTGACGGGTCGCTGCCGTTGAAGCCGCCGATGGGCATGACCGGCAGCCGCGTGGCGAGCTGGTAACTGGCGGCGTTCTGGGAGCCGATGGCGGCGGCGGCCCAGGTGTAGTCGTCCGCGTTCTCGCTGAGGGTTGCCTTGGCCTTGGCGCTTACTTGCCGGCCGTTGAGGAGACCGCCCAGGGCGTTGTGACGGCCGCCGCGTTCGCCGGGGGCGGGGAAGGCGGGGCGGGTGGACTGGGGGGAGCCGGGGGGCTGGGGCTGGCCTTGGCCCTGGCCCTGGGCCGTGCCCTGGTTTCCGCCCTGGCCCGGGGGCTGGCCTTGACCTTGGCCCTGGCCCTGGCCGGGCGGCGGCCCGCCCTTGCCGCCCTTCCCGCCCGGCCCGGGACCGCCGATGACGATCATTCCGCCGTGCCGTCCCCCGGCGCCCGCGACCTCCGGACCCGCGGTGACGATCGAACCGGTGTGGGGAGTGCCGACCGTGTTGGCCGCGTACGCCACCGGCCCGCCCAGACCGGCGGCGACACCCAGCCCGGCCGCCACGACAGCCAGCCGCCGGCCCATCCGTACGGACAGCAGCAGCCCCAGCGCCGCCACGGCACCGGCGACCACCACCGACCAGCGCACCCACGGCAGCCACTGCGGCGAACGGGCCAGCAGGACGTACGCCCAGGCCGCCGTCACCGCGACCGTGCCCGCCAGCACCACCACCGCGGCGGTACGGTTCCGCCGCCGCCACAGCAGCGTCGCGCCCATGGCGACCAGCGCCGCGATGTACGGCGCCAGCGCGATGTTGTAGTACTGGTGGAAGATCCCGGACATGAAGCTGAACGTCGCGAACGTCATCAGCAGCGCCCCGCCCCACACCAGGAACGCCGCCCGCGCGGCATCGGTCCGCCCGGCCCGCCGCAGCACCACCAGCCCCGCGATCAGCAGCAGGAAGGCAGCGGGCAGCAGCCACGAGATCTGGCCGCCCATGTCGGAGGTGAAAAGCCGGGTGATGCCGGTGTCTCCCCAGGCGCCACCACCACCGCCGCCCCCGCCGGGACGGCCGCCGCCCACACTGCCGGCCTCGTTTCCGCTGATGCGGCCGAGGCCGTTGTAGCCGAAGGTCAGCTCCAGGAAGCTGTTGCTCTGCGAGCCGCCGATGTACGGGCGCGAATCCGCCGGCCACAGCTCGACGAGCGCGACCCACCAGCCTCCGGACACCACCATCGCCAGCCCGGCCAGCAGGAGTTGCCCGGACCGCCGACGCAGCCGCGTGGGCGCACAGACCGCGTACACGAGCGCCAGCGGCGGCAGGATCAGCCACGCCTGGAGCGTCTTGGTGAGGAAGGCGAGGCCGAAGCAGACGCCCGCCAGCACCAGCCACTTCGTACGGGCGTCCTCCAGGGCGCGCAGCACGCCGTAAACCGCGCAGACCATCAGCAGGCACAGCAGCGCGTCGGGGTTGTTGAAGCGGAACATCAGGGCGGCGACCGGCGTCAGCGCGAGCAGCGCGCCCGCGAACAGCCCGGCACCCGCGCCGAACCGGCGCCGCACGGCCGCGTACAGCACACCGACCGTGGCGACGCCCATCAGCGCCTCCGGCACCAGGATCGCCCACGAGCTGAGGCCGAAGAGCCGTACGGACAGGGCCATCGGCCACAGGGCGGCCGGGGGCTTGTCGACGGTGATGGAGTTGGCGGCGTCCGACGAACCGAAGAAGAACGCCTTCCAGCTCGCGGAACCGGCCTGCGCCGCCGCCGAGTAGAACTGGTTCGCGTAGCCGGACGCGCCCAGGTCCCAGAGGTAGAGCGCGGCGGTCGCCAGGAGCAGCACGAGGAGAGCGGGGCGGGACCAGCGGGGGGAGCCGGGGGGCGCGACGGTCGGCGCGGGGGGCTCCGCGGCCCGTACCGCTGCCGCTTCCGTCGGGTGCTCCGTGAGGCGGGGTTGGTGCGTGAGGCGGGGTTGGTGCGTGGTCATCGGGGGCTCCTGCCGGTGTTGCGCGGTACGACGGTGGGGCGCAGAACGACGGTCCCGTTCGGTGCGACGGTCCCGTTCGGTGCGACGGTCCCGTTCGGTACGACGGTCCCGTTCGGTGCGACGGTCCCGTTCGGTGCGGGGACGAGGTGGGGCCGGGAGCCCCGCTCCTGCCCGTCCCGCTCCCGCTCCGTGAACACCCACGCCCGGAAGAGCAGGAACCGCAGCAGCGTCGCCGCGAGGTTCGCGGCCACCAGCACCGCCATCTCGGTGCCGTGCGCGGGGTCGCCGGTCGCGGCGTCCAGCGCGGCCAGCGAGCCGCTGGTCAGAGCCAGGCCGATGCCGAAGACGACGAGGCCCTGGGCCTGGTGGCGTACGGCGCGCTCGCGGCCCCGTACGCCGAAGGTCAGCCGCCGGTTCGCCGCCGTGTTGCCGATCGCCGACAGCAGCAGCGCGGCTGCGTTGGCCGGCTGCGGCCCGACGCCGAGCCGGAAGAGCGAGTAGAGGCCCAGGTAGAGCAGCGTGCTCAGCGCGCCGACCACGCAGAAGCCCATGACCTGGCGCGCCAGCCCGCGCGGCACGCCGCTCAGGTCGCGGTCGCGCGGATCGTCGCCGAACGGCCGGGCGAGCCGGTCCAGCGGCAGCGCGCCGGTCGCCAGCGCCCGCCCCACGCGCCAGACGCCCTTGAGGTCCTCGGTGGCCGTCCGCACGATGTGCACGGTGCTGTCGGGGTCGTCCACCCAGTCCACCGGCACCTCGTGGATGCGCAGCCCGGCCCGTTCGGCGAGCACCAGCATCTCGGTGTCGAAGAACCAGCCGCTGTCCTCGACCATGGGCAGCAGCCGCTCGGCGACATCACCCCGTACGGCCTTGAAGCCGCACTGCGCGTCCGAGAAGCGGGCGGCCAGCGAGCCGCGCAGGATGAGGTTGTAGGAGCGGGAGATGAACTCCCGCTTCGGGCCGCGCACCACCCGGGAACTGCGCGCCAGCCGCGAGCCGATCGCCAGGTCCGAGTGGCCCGAGATCAGCGGCGCGACCAGCGGCAGCAGGGCGTTCAGGTCGGTGGACAGGTCGACGTCCATGTAGGCGAGCACGGGTGCGTCGGAGAGGGACCAGACGGTGCGCAGGGCCCGGCCGCGGCCCTTCTCCTCCAGGCGCACGGCCGTCACCTCGTCGATCGCCTCGTCCAGCGCCGCGGAGATCTCCGGGGTGCGGTCGGTGCTCGCGTTGTCCGCGACGGTGATCCGGAAGCCGTACGGGAAGGTGCGGGAGAGGTGGTCGTGGAGGCGGCGTACGCACGGCTCCAGGTCGGACTCCTCGTTGTAGACGGGGATCACGACATCGAGCACCGTGTCGATCTGCCCGAGACGCAGATGCTCACGAGGCGGCAGGGAGCCCAGGGGGGTATGGGCCGGCTGTGTCGTCGTCATGGCACCGACACTCGCCAAGCGCGCTGTCACCCTTGTGTGGTGCTGCTGTGCCCTGGCTGTGAATGGGCGTATTCAAGGGGCGCAGGGGATGGGTGAGGGGCGCGTGTGGCGTCGTGCGCCGGGCCGTCGGCGGGCAGCCGGACGCGGAAGACCGTCCGCCCGGGCACGCTCTCCACCCCGACCGTCCCGCCGTGCGCCGCGACCACGGCCTGCACGATCGCCAGCCCGAGCCCCGTACTGCCGCCGCCGCGCGAGCCCGTACCGCCCTCTGCGCGGGTCGCGTCGGACGTACGGGACCGGGAGGCGTCGCCGCGGGCGAAGCGCTCGAAGACGTGCGGCAGCAGCGCGGGCGGCACGCCGGGGCCGTCGTCCTGCACCTCCAGCCGGACGTGGTGCCCCGCCCCGGGCAGCGGCATCTCGCGCCGCAGACGGGCCACGACCGTGGTGCCTTCCGGCGTGTGCGTACGGGCGTTGGCCAGCAGGTTGACGAGGACCTGGTGCAGCCGGTCGGCGTCGGCCCGTACGGACACGGGGTCGTCCGGCAGCTCCAGGCGCCACTGGTGGCGGGGGCCGGCGGCGCGGGCGTCGCTGACGGCGTCCACGACCAGGGGCGCGAGGTCGGTGCACTCGTACGACAACGGGCGCCCGGAATCCAGTCTGGCGAGCAGCAGCAGGTCCTCCACCAGGCCGGTCATCCGCTCGGCCTCGGACTCGATGCGGCCCAGGGCGTGCCGGGTGGCCGGGCCCGGCTGCTCGCGGGCGCGCCGGGTCAGCTCGGCGTAGCCGCGTATCGAGGCCAGCGGCGTGCGCAGCTCGTGACTCGCGTCGGCGACGAACCGGCGGACCCGGGTCTCGCTCTCCTGCCGTGCGGCGAGCGCCGAACCCACGTGGCCGAGCATCCGGTTGAGCGCCGCGCCGACCTGGCCGACCT
The DNA here is from genome assembly GCF_042732265.1 of Streptomyces sp. NPDC059788. Classification (NCBI taxonomy): domain Bacteria; kingdom Bacillati; phylum Actinomycetota; class Actinomycetes; order Kitasatosporales; family Streptomycetaceae; genus Streptomyces; species Streptomyces sp. NPDC059788. The sequence continues at coordinate 120,327 of NZ_JBHWHY010000010.1, forward strand.
CCGTACGCGGGTCCGCCTCGGCCGCCGGGACCCGCTCGTACAGCGCCACCTCCCCGCGGTCCAGCGGGAGTTCGGACACCCGGGTGGCGGTGGCGGCGACCCGGCGCAGCGGCCACAGCGCCATCCGGACCGCGGCGGCACCCGCTATGCCCGCGGCCACCAGGCCCGCCGCGGTCACACAGACCTCGACCACGACCAGCCGCCCGACGACGTCCTGCACCTCGCCGGACGGCAGGCCGACCAGGGCGGAGTCGTCCGGCGCCGACTCGACGCGGTAGTCGCCCAGGTCGGGCAGGGTGACGGTGTGCGGGCGCCCGTCGCGCGGTACCTCGGCCAGCGTCCGGACCTGCCCGTCGGTCAGCGTGACCAGGTTCTGCGCGGGCAGCGGGTTGCGCGCGTCGATGCTGCGCGCAGCCGCGGTGATCTCACCCTCGTCGGAGATCCGCGCCCCGACCGTGCCGATGGGCCGGCCGGGCCCGGCGATGAACCCGAGGTCCCGGTGACCGGCGAAGTCGCCCGGCCGGACGACGGAGTGCCGGGCCGATTCGCGGAGCTTGCCGTCGAGTTGGTTCTGCAGGTAGGAGTGCAGCGCGATGGTGGTGACCGTGCCGATCACCGCGCAGACGACCGCGATCAGCACCACGGCCGAGACCACCAGCCGCGTACGCAAGGTCCAACGCCGCGGCCGCAACCGAACCCGCCGGGGGCGCCGGTGACGGTGGGCGGGGGGTGGGGGTGTCGGTGGGGCTGGGGGTGTGGTCGGGGCGGGGTGGCCGGGGGGCGTTCGACCGGGGGCCGTTGCGGTGGGGGCCTCGGAGGTGGGAGGGGCGGCGGTCGGCGCGGAGGCGGGAGACCCGGCAGGCGGCGCGGACGCGGGAGACGCGGAAGCGGGCATAGCGGCGGTAGGCGTGGCGGCGGTAGGCGCGGGCGCGCCGGGGCCCGCCGCCGGGTCGAGCGATTCCGGCGTACCCGGGCCCGCGGCCGGTGCGACCACACCCGGGACAGCCGCTCCCGGGCCCACGGTCACGGCGCCTGCCCCCGGCGCGCCGGGGCCCACCGGTGCGGCCCCGCTGTCCACCCCTGCGGCTCCGGTCACCCGCTGTCCGCCTATCCGCCCGGCTTGATCAGATACCCGGCCCCGCGACGCGTGTGGATCATCGGGCTGCGGCCCGCGTCGATCTTCCGCCGCAGGTACGAGATGTACAGCTCCACGACGTTGGCCTGACCGCCGAAGTCGTAGCTCCACACCCGGTCCAGGATCTGCGTCTTGCTCAGCACCCGCCGCGGATTGCGCATCAGATAACGCAGCAGCTCGAACTCGGTCGCCGTCAGGTGGATCTCCTGACCGCCCCGCCACACCTCGTGGCTCTCCTCGTCGAGCAGCAGGTCACCCACCGCGAGCAGCGACTCGCCGCGCCCCGCGGCCGCGCCCGCCCGGCGCAGCAGACCGCGCAGCCGTGCCACCACCTCCTCCAGGCTGAAGGGTTTGGTCACGTAGTCGTCCCCGCCCGCCGTCAGACCGGCGATCCGGTCCTCGACCGCGTCCTTCGCGGTCAGGAACAGCACCGGCACCTCGGGCAGTTCGAGGCGCAGCCGCCCCAGGACGGTCAGCCCGTCCATGTCCGGCAGCATCACGTCGAGCAGCACCGCGTCCGGCCGCCACTCCCGCGCGGCCCGCAGCGCCGCCGTACCGTCGCCTTCGGCGCGGATGTCCCAGCCCTCGTAACGCAGCGCCAAGGACAGCAGTTCGGCGAGCGACGCCTCGTCGTCGACGACCAGCACCCGCACCGGGCTCCCGTCGGGACGCAGCAGCTCGGCAGGCTTCTTGGCGGTGGATGTGGACGCTGTCACGGTCATGCCGTCGAGGCTGACCACCCCCTCTGAGAGCCGTCTTGCGCGTACCTGTGAATCTCCTGAGAAACATCCGTCACCGCAGCACATCTTCAGTGGAACCGGACTGGGCCGCCCCCCGCGCGGTCCAGCCGGTCACCACTGGAATCAGCATGGCACCCACCACTGACAATCGCCCTGACCTGCGGTTTCACCCTCCCGAGAGGCAACGGAACCGCCCCGTGCCAGCGCCCCGTGCCCGCCCGCGCCCTTGCCTTCACGCCGACGTCAATCCGTACCGTCACGGCATGCAGCTCCTCGCCCTCAACGGCAGCCTGCGCGCCCGTTCCTCCAACGGCGCCGTCCTGCGCTCCGCCCTCGCCCTCACCGACGCCACGTCCGCCGTCGCCGACCTCGGCGCGCTCCCCCACTTCAACCCCGACCTGGACACCGAGGACGCCGCCCCACCCGCCCCGGTGGCCGCCCTGCGCCGCGCCGTGGCGGAGGCGGACGCCGTACTGGTCGTCAGCCCCGAGTACGCGCACGGCGTCCCCGGCGTCCTCAAGAACGCCCTCGACTGGCTGGTGGGCAGCGCCGAATTCCTGGACAAGCCGACCGCGGTACTGACCGCCTCCCCCTCACCGGCAGGCGGCGAGTACGCGCACGCGCAACTCCGCGAAACCCTGCGCATGATGTCCGCCGACGTGATCGCGGACGCCTGCCGCAACCTCACGGCCATCGCCCCGAAGACCGACCCGGCCACCGGAACCGTCACCGACCCCGCCACCCTCCGGGACCTGCGCACGGCCCTGGCAGCCCTGCTCACCGCGGCGGCCACCCGTACCTAGCCCCGGGGGGCCGGCGCCCGCCCTGTCCCCCTTCAGCCCGCCGCCCCGGCCCGCCGAGGCCCCGCCCGCACCCGCTCACACCCCGAACAGCCGCGCCGCGTTGCCGTAACAGACCCCGCGCAGCCAGTCGTCCCCCAGCTCCAGCCGCGTCAGCGCCTCCAGGGCGTGCGCGTAGCCGTACGGGATGTTGGGGAAGTCGCTGCCGAACAGGACCCGCTCACCCAGGTCCGCGAGCCGCCCCCGCTCCGTACGGGGAAAGGGCGCGGCCTGCTCGGCGAAGTCCGTGAACGCCATGGTCGTGTCCAGGTGCACGCCCTCGTACCGCGCGGCCAGGTCCAGGAAGTCGGCGTACTCGGGCATCCCCATGTGCGCGACGACCAGCCGCAGCCGCGGATGCCTGGCCAGGAGCCGCGCGACCGGCTCGGGCCCGGTGTACGCGCCCGGCGCGGGCCCGGAACCGCAGTGCACGACGACCGGCGCCCCGGCGTCCGCGAGCGCGCCCCACACCCCGTCGAGCCGCTCGTCCCCCTAAAACAAACTCCCCTGCTCCTCCCCCGACTCGCCCTTCGGCGCCCGCACCACCACTCCCGCCGTCGTCACCCCACCCGTCGCACTCCGCAACACCCACCCCGACAGCAACCGCATATCCACCACGAACACCTCCGCTACTCCCACATCCCCCACCTCTCCCACCGCACCCACCACACCTTTCGCCCCCACATCTCCCACACCCGACGCCACCACACCCCGCACATACAGATCACCCCCGACCGCCGCCACCACGTCCCCCACGACCTCCCCGCCCGCAGCCGGCGCCGGGATCTCCCCGGCCCCCGCCGGAATCCGCGCCAGCCCGAACACGTCCGTGTGGTCCGTCCACGCGAACGCGGCCGGTTCCAGCGCCTCCGGCCAGCCCGCCAGCCCGCGCGCCGCCGCGTGCAGCGCGGACAGCGCCGCCACCCGCTCGGGCACCGGCGGCAGCGCGACCCGCGCCGCCCGCTTCTCCGCCTTCCCGAACCGGTCCCGTACGTCCAGCGCGCTGCCCAGCAGTGCCTCCGCCCGCCGCGCGGCCATCAGCGGCCCGTGCCCCAGCCACGCGTACGCGACCGCGCCCTGCTCCACCAGCCGCGCCGCCCCGCGCTCGGCCGCCGTGATCCCCACCTTCAGCAGTCCGGGCCCGAAATACGCCAGATAGACGCCGTACGTACGCGGATCGTCGGCCATCGTGTCGGCGGCCACCGACCGCGAACGGTCCAGCCGCGCGCAGTCCGCGCACTGGTCCCGCGCGCTCCCGCCGTCGATCACGGCCGCGTACGGGCAGGCCGTCCACCGCGCGCCCCTCCGCACCCCGAGGCACCGCCGCTCGCCCGTCACCGCGAACGCCAGCGCCTTGCCGGCGGGCAGCGCGCTGCGCCGCCGCGCGTCGCGCTCCGGGCAGTACCAGCCGAGCCCCGGCTCGTTCCCGGCCCAGCTCGGCCCCGTACACCACCAGGCGCCCGCCCCGCTCACCTCGCTGCCCCCGCCCCGACCGGGCCGGACGCCGCCGCGCCGACGTGGTCCCCGGCACCGGCACCCCTGAAGGTGCTGCGATACGCGCTGGGCGACACACCGAGCGCGGCCTGAAAGTGCTGCCGCAGCGAGGCCGCCGTACCGAACCCGGCGTCCGTCGCGATCCGGTCCACCGTCAGCTCCGTCTCCTCCAGCAACTGCCGCGCCCGTTCGACGCGTTGCTGCGTCAGCCACTGCAACGGCGACACTCCGGCCTCCTCCCGGAACCGCCGGGTGAAGGTACGTACGCTCATCGCCTCGCACGACGCCAGCTCCCGCAGCGTCACCTGCCGGTCCAGGTGCTCCAGGGCCCAGGCCCGCGCCGAGGCCGTCGACGAGCACCGCGGCTCGGGCACCGGGCGCCGGATGAACTGGGCCTGCCCGCCCTCCCGGTGCGGCGGTACGACCGTCCGCCGGGCCACCTCGTTGGCCACCGCCGTACCGTGATCACACCTGATCATGTGCAGGCACAGGTCGATCCCCGAGGCGACACCCGCGGCCGTCAGCACCCCGGCCTCATCCGTGTACAGCACGTTCGCGTCCAGTTCCACCGCCGGAAACAGCCGCCGGAACTGCTCCGCCGACTTCCAGTGCGTCGTCGCCCGCCGCCCCTCCAGCAGCCCGGCCGCCGCCAGCACGAACGACCCCGTGCAGATCGACGCGACCCGGGTGCCGGGGCGGATCGCCGCCATCGCCCGCGCCATCTCCGCGCTCAGGCACCCGTCGTCCGTCCCGTAGTCCTGCAGCGAGGCCGGCACCACGACGGTGTCCGCCTCCGCCAGCGCCTCGGGCCCGTACCGCACGTTGATCGTGAAATCCACGTCCGTACGGGTCTCCCCCGGCTCCGGCGCGCACGTCAGCACCTCGTACAACCGCTGCCCGCCGGCCGTCTCGGCCTGCCCGAACACCCGGTGCACGATCCCCAGCTCCATCGGCAGCAGCCCGTGCCGCACCAGTACGGCGACCCGGTGCCGCCCGTCCTCCGCGAAGACACCCATGGCCCGATCCTTGCACATGCTGACCATCCGGCCACTCGTCCCGCCCCCACTCCCCACCCGAGGATCGACGCATCACGCAACCCCCACCCCCTTTGCCTCCCTGGAGTTCCCCATGAAGAACATGAAGGTCCTGTGGGTCGCGGCCCACCCCGATGAGCGCTCCCTGAACCACTCCCTCAAGGACGAGGGACTGCGCGCCCTGCGCGACCACGGCCACGAGGTCCAGGTGTCGGACCTCTACGCCATGAAATGGAACCCGGTCGTCGACGCGGACGACTTCGACCACTCCCCGGCGGACCGCCTCCAGATCAACGACGCCGCCGAACGCGCCTACGCCAGCGGCTCCTTGAGCCCCGACATCCGCGCCGAACAGGAGAAGGTCACCTGGGCCGACACCCTCGTCGTACAGTTCCCCCTCTGGTGGCACGGGATGCCCGCCATCCTCAAGGGCTGGTTCGACCGCGTCTTCGTCAAGGGCTTCGCCTACGGCATCGACGACCCGGAGACCGGCCGGACGCTCCGCTACGGCGACGGCCCGCTGGCCGACAAGCGCGCCATGACCGTCGTCACCGCCGGCGCCCGCCCCGCCTCCATAGGCCCCCGCGGCGTCAACGGCGACCTCGACGACCTGCTCTTCCCCCTCCACCACGGCACGTACTGGTACACGGGCATGAGCGTGGCCCCGCCGTTCGTCGTCCCGTCCGCGAACCTGATGACCCCGGCCGGCTTCGAGGACACCGCCGCCCGGCTGCGCACCCGCCTCCTGGACCTGCCCTCGACCCCGCCCCTGCCCTTCCGCCGCCAGAACTCCGCCGACTACGACCCGGAGTCCCTCACCCTGCGCCCGGACCTCGCCCCCCACACCACCGGCCCGGCCATGCACTACACGGACGCCCGCTGAACCACACGCTCCGCCAACGCAAAAAAGACCGGCCCGGCACGTCTTCCGTGCCGGACCGGTCTTCGCAGTAGCGGGGACAGGATTTGAACCTGCGACCTCTGGGTTATGAGCCCAGCGAGCTACCGAGCTGCTCCACCCCGCGTCGGTTCCTCAGACTCTACGCCACCCCACCCCCAAAGGGAAATCGCCCCCACGGCCGCCGCACTCCCCACCGACAACCACACCCACAACCCACGACAAAGCCCCCGCCCGGATGACCCGGCGGGGGCTTTGACCTGCTGTGCGCTCGGCAGGATTCGAACCTGCAACCTTCTGATCCGTAGTCAGATGCTCTATCCGTTAAGCTACGAGCGCTTGGCTTTCCGGCGGTTTTTCTTGCCGGTCGGCGTTGCAGAAAGAACATTACACGAACCGCGCCGTGAGGCGAAATCCGTTCGCCACACCCCCTCTGAGCTGGGAAAACGTCGTTGGCGCGGAGGGCGGGGAGCTACTCGGGCCAGGCGGAGTCCTCGATGAGCCGTACGAAGTCCGGACGGATGCGCTCCGGATCGAAGCGGGCCAGGACGTCGGCCTCGACGGTGCCGAAGGCGGTTTCCGGGCGATGGGCGATGCCCCCGTGGAAGGCGCGGAGGATGCGGCGCTTGAAATCGGGGCGGGGATGGGCCGCGAGGATCTCGTCGCGGGTTTCCGGCGGGAGGGTGTCGTAGCCGATGCCGAGGATGTCGAGTTCGACGCCGGCCGCCAGGAGGGCGATCTCCGGGGCCATGCGGTGGGGGATCTCCGGCGTGGTGTGCAGGGCGATGGCCTCCCAGGCCAGCCGGGCGCGGTCGGCGGGAACGCCGTGGCCGGCCAGGAAGCGGCGGACCGCGTCGGCGCCGTCCAGTTCGAAGCGCTGCCGGGAGGCGCGGTAGCGGGCGGTCAGGCCGACGGCGTGGAAGAGGGCACCGACGTAGAGGAGCTCCGCGTCGAAGGCCAGGCCCCGCTCGCGGCCGTGCCGGGCGCCGAAGAGGTAGACCCGGCGGGAGTGGTGGTAGATCAGCTCGTCGGTGGTGTCCCTGATCAGCTCGGTGGCCTCCCTGGCCGGCTTGGTGTCGGGGAGGGGGATGCCGGCGATGTGGGTGTGGGTGGTGTGAGCCGTGTGACCGGCGCGGCGGGTGGCGTGGGCGTCAGAGGCTCGATCGGGGGCGGGATCGGTGGCGGGATCGGCGGCGCGATGGGTGACGCGATCGGTGGCGGCCGGGTCCGGCACCCGATTCTGGCTCTGGTCCCGGTTCTGGTCCTGGTTCTGGTCCTGGTCCCGGTTCTCGTTCTGGTCCCGGTTGGTTGTCATGGGGACAGGGTCGCGCTGTGGAGGGAGCGGCGCCCGGAGCGTTCCGGTCAGGTGTGGCCGGAGGCGAGGGGGAAGGGCGGGGCCGTGAGGACGCGGGGGCGCCAGGCCGAGGGGGGCGGCGCCGTACGGCGGGTTCCGGGCGCGGCCGGAGGCCGGAAAGCGTTCAGGCCCCGGTCGTGACGACCGGGGCCTGAACGGAAAGGAGCGGAGGCGGAGGGATTTGAACCCTCGATGGGCTTTAAAACCCAAACCGCATTAGCAGTGCGGCGCCATAGACCGGACTAGGCGACGCCTCCACACACCTCGACCGCGCGCAAGCGCGATGTGGCGTGTCCTGATGATGGCACAGCTCGGCGGGCTGTCACCAATCGCCTCCCACGGTACTCGGCGGACGGTCGGCCGGGCAAAGCTCTTTCCGGGGTGGTTCGCGCACGTTCCACCCCGTATGGCGGTGTCCCGTGGCGGGTGGTGGACGCGGTGGCGGGGGCGGGAGGGCAGTGGCCGGTGCCCCGTATCGACGCTCCGTACGGGGCACCGGCACCTGCGCACCGAATCGAACAGGGTTCAAACATCGCGGCGGGCGGGGGGCCGCGCGCAACGTCGGGCCCGGCGGCGCGTTAGACGCTGCGGGCGTGCGGAACGCGCGGAACGCGCGGGTCCCGGCGGGAACGCCGTACCGCGTCTCCCCCGTATGCGCTCCCGTACCGCCCCGGTCCCGTCCTCCCCACACCCCCCAGGAGTCCGCGATGCCGATCCGCCGGCTGTCCCGCTTCGCCACGGCTGCCACCGCCGCCACCGCCGCCCTCGCCCTGGCGGCCCCGGCCGCCACTTCCGCTCCCGCCGACGTCCAGGTCGGCGCCCCGTCCGAGGCAGCGCCCCTGCCGCTCCTCAGCCGCTCCTCCGACCACCTGACGATCACCGTCAGCGACTCCGGCAAGGCGGCCACGAACGGCACCCACGAGCTGTACTGCCACCCGGCACGGGGCACCCACGTCGACGCGCGCGGCGCCTGCGACAAGCTCGACGGCATGACCCGGTGGGGCAAGGATCTGTTCGCGGGCGTGCCCAAGGACAGCAAGTGCACGATGCAGTACGGCGGGCCCGCCACCGCCCGGATCACCGGAACCTGGGCAGGACGCACGGTCAACGCGCAGTTCAAGCGCACCAACGGATGTGAGATCGGCCGCTGGGACCGGTTCGTGCCGGTGCTGCCCCGGGTCGCTTCATGACCTGGAAGTAGGCCAGTTCAGGACGCGGGGCACATGTCGGGCGTGCGGTGAGTCGCACGATCCCGTGGCACTACCTCCTCGTCATCCGTCTCCGCGTCCACATCCGGTGCCCGTAGACTCCCTTCCAGTGACCCGCCACGGACGTGACGGCGGGCTCGGCAAGGTGCGGTAACTGCAGGGAGGAAGCGTCGTCGTGAGCAGCAGGCCATCCCGGGGCGCTGCTCGCCTCGCAGCCATACTCGACGCACTGCCCGACGCGTTGCTGCTGGTCAACTGCAACGGCACGGTCGTCAACGCGAACGCCATCGCCCTGGAGACGTTCGAGGCCCCGGGCACCGCCCTGGTGGGCCGGGGGCTGCTCGACCTGCTGCCGTCCTTCGACTCCAAGCGCATCCCCGGCTCCATGCGGCGGCGCGACGAGGAGGAACAGGGGCCGCGCACGAAGCCCACGCGGATGGTGGCCCGCCGTACCGACGGCAGGGAGCTGCTGGTCGAGGTGACCAGCGCAAACCTGGAGGACGGCCGTACCCCGTACGAGTCCGCCTTCGAGGCCGCGTACGCCGACCACCGCAACGGCTACACCGGCGACGAGCTGCTGATGCTCGTCGTACGGGACCTGACCGGGACGCTCGACACCGAGACCGAGCTGGCCCGCCAGCAGCGGCAGACCGAGATGATCCTGCGCGCGGCGGCCGAGGGCGTCGTCGGCGTCGACTCCGAGGGCAAGGTCGTCCTCGTCAACCCGTCCGCGGCGCAGATCCTCGGCTACCGGGCGAGCGAGCTGGGCGGCAAGGAACTGCACCCGCTCATCCACCACTCGCGGGCGGACGGCACGCCGCTGCCGTGGGAGGAGACGCCGCTCGCCGACTCCCTGCGGTCCGGGCGCAAGCACCGGGTCCGGGGGCAGGCGCTGTGGGCCAAGGACGGCCGGTCGGTTCCCGTCGACCTGACGACCGCGCCGGTGCGCGACGGCGACCAGCTCGTCGGCGCGGTGATGACGTTCACCGACCGGCGCCCGTACGACGCGCTGGCGGCGCGCCACACGCAGCTGCTGGCCGTACTGGACCAGTCGCTGCGCGGCCCGCTGGACGAGCTGAAGGCGGAGCTGGGCACGCTGGCGTCCGACCCGGCCGGCCAGCTGTGGCCGGAGGCCAACCAGATCCTGCACCACCTCGCCGCCGGGTACGCGCGGATGACGACGCTGGTCGACAACGTCCTGAGCTACCAGCGGCTGGACGCGGGCGGCGAGCGGCTGAGGCGGGCCAAGGTCTCCCTCGACGCGGTCGTGGCGGCCGGTGTCGAGGGCGCGATCGAGCTGATCGGGCCCGGCCGCGCCCAGTTCGCGGTGCACGCGCCGCCAATCGACGCCGAGGTGGACGCGCCGCGGCTCGCGCAGGCGCTGTCCCATCTGATCGCGGATGTCGCGGGCGTCGACGCCACGGGCAAGACGCCCGGCGGCGCGGCCGAGGCCGCCTCCGGGGACTCGACGATCGTGGTGGCCGCCGCGCAGCGCGGTGAGGTCGTACGGATCGAGGTGCGCGGCCCGTACGGCGGCGGCAACCCGGTCCACGCGCCGATCGTGCGCGGCATCGTGCGGCAGCACGGCGGAGTGCTGCAGACGCACGAGGTGCCGGGCGCGGGCGGCAGCGCGTACGTGCTCGAAGTGCCGGTGACGGCCGGTGGCGGGCCGGTGTCCGGCGCCGCGGGCGCGGACCGGGCGCAGGAGGCGACGGGCAACGAGACGACCGTGATGCCGGTGCCCGCGGAGCGTGCGCGGGGGACTCAGGGACAGGAACAGGGGCAGGGGCAGGGGCGGACAGCGAAGGCGCCGGGGGCTCAGAGGGCTCCCGGAGCGTCGGGAGCGCCGGGAGCGCCGGGAGCGCCGGGAGCATCGGCGCAGGGTGTTGAAGGAGTGGCCGGGGCGGCTGGTCCTGGTGGGGCCGGTGGGGCTTCCGGTGGCCGGAGGGCCGGTGGTCGTGAAGCCGGTGGCCGTGGGGCTGCCGAAGGGTTGCGTCCGGTGAGTGGTCCGGGCAGCCCCGGTGCGACGGGCGGTCCCGGTGGTTCGGGTGCGCCCGCTGGTGCGAATGCTTCTGGCGCTGCTGCGGGTGCGGGCGGAGGTGCGGCCCGTACGGATGGTGGTGCCGAGGACACGCCGACCGGGCGTCGGCGGGCGCGGCGCGGTGACGTACCGGAGCAGCAGCCGGGCGGCGGCGCCGCGGCGGCCGGAACCGGTGTCGGCCAGGTGCCCCGGGCCCGCGGCGAGGCGAACGCCGCCGGACCGCAGGGCCCGGTGCGCGGCACGGCCGGTCCCGGAGCACCGGGTACGGACCAGGGTGGCGACGGACCCCCGGAGTCGGGCATGCCCGGCGCCCCCGGGATGCCGCAGGGCATGGCCGGGGCCCAGGTCGTACCGCCCGGTGGCCGTCGCCAGTCCCAGGACGCCCCGGAAGGCGCCGCGCGGACCGCGCTCCCGGCCATCGCGAGCGGCCCGCAGGGGCCGGAACAGGGCCACGCCGCCCACCCCCACGCCCAGGCCGTGCAGGAGCAGGGACAGGCGTCCGGGCGGCGGGCGCGCAGGGCGCTGGCCGACACGGCCGAACGTCCGATCCCGAACCAGCCGCAGGGCCCTGCCCGTACGCCGAACTCGGCCTTCGCGCTGCCGCCCGCAGCCGCCGACCAGCTTCCGCAGTCCCCCCTGCCCGCGCTGCCGGTCCTGCCCGGCCAGCCGGGCCCGCAGAACGGTACGGACGCGGGCGCCAATACGGGCACGGGCCGCCGCCGCGCACGCCCCGGTACGGCGGACGCCGCCGGTGACCCGGCCGGGCCGGTGCCCGGCCCGGGTGCGCCCGAGGGTGAGTGGGGCCCCGAGCCGACCGGACGGCGGCGCGCGCGCCGGGCCGCCGCCGAGGAGCGGGCCGCCGCGGCGATGGCCGATTCGGAGTCGACGGGTACCTTCGTCGCCGGTCCGGAGGGGCTCGTCGCGCACCCCACCGAGGACGGGCCGACGGCCGGTCCCATGGCCGCGCCGGCCGCCGGGGAGACCCCGCCCGCGCCCACCGGGCGGCGGCGTGGCCGCCCCAGCCCGGTGGAGGCCGAGCAGGGCCCTCAGGGCGCGCAGCTCCAGAACCCGAACCAGAACCCGGCCCAGCCGGTCCCGCCGCAGCCCCAGGCCGGACAGGCCGGTCAGGCAGGGCAGCCCGGACAGGCAGGCCAGGCCGCACCGTCCGGACAGGCCGCGCAGTCCGGCCGGCCGGGCCGCCCCGGCGCGCCCGCACAGGCCGACCCTGCCGGTACGCCCCACAGCGCCACCGACCACCCCGGCGCCCCCCAGCCCCCCGTACCGGACCCGGCCGCCCCGGCCGACGCCTCCGCCCCCCGGCAGCCGATGCCCGCGCCCGCTTCCCCGGAAGCGGCGGAGGGCGACGACGCGGCGGGCGGGCACTCCCACGGGCGTGCGTTCAGCGTGCGGACGCTCGGGCAGGGCGTGCCGTTCTCGCAGCAGCTCACCGAGCAGCAGCGCCCGGGAGCGGCGCCCCAGGGTTCCGCGCCAGGAGCGCCAGGAGCGCCGGGAGCCCCCGGAGCGCCCGCCGCGCCCGGCACATCCGCCGCGCCTGCCGCGGGGTCGGGCCGCCGCCGCAAGCTGGCCCAGCCGCCGCAGGAGGGGGAGCGTACGGCCGCGTCCGACGCCTCCGCCGCCGAGGCCCGGCCGCACCCGCAGCACGGCACACACGGGCCGGGCACACCGGGAGTACCGGGCCAGGACCGGCCGCACCCTGCGCCGCAGGCCCAGCCGCAGCAGCAACAGCCTCCGCAGCAGCACCTGCTGAACTCCTCCGAGGGCCGCGCCTTCGCCGTCTCCGCGCCCGACGAGGGCAGCGAGGGCCCGGAGCCGCTGGACGGCCCGAACGGTGCCGTCGAGGTGACCGAGCACCAACCGCAGCCGATGGACGACGAGTTGCCGCCGGAGCCGCTGGACAACCCGCGCCGGCTGCTGGTCTGGCCCGCGCCGGACGTCTCGACGCAGCAGGCGCTGAGCGACCGCGGCTACCGCCCGGTCATCGTCAACTCCCGCGAGGAGGTGGACGCGCAGATCGCCGCGTATCCGGCGGCGCTGTTCGTCGACCCGCTGACCGGGCCGATCACCCGTACCGCCCTGCAGTCGCTGCGTACGGCGGCGGTGGCGGCCGAGGTGCCGGTCCTGGTGACGGCCGGTCTCGGACAGGCGACGCGGGAGGCCGCGTACGGCGCCGACCCGGCCGTACTCCTCAAGGCGCTCGCCCCGCGCGACAGCGAACAGCACCCGCCGCGGGTCCTGCTGACCGAGGAGAACGACGCCGTCGCCGGAGCGCTGACCGCGTCGCTGGAGCGGCGCGGAATGCAGGTCGCGCGGGCCGCGACGGACGCGGACGCGGTGACCCTGGCGGCCCAGATGCGGCCGAACCTGGTCGTGATGGACCTGATGCAGGTGCGCCGCCGCCGGGCCGGGATCGTCGACTGGCTGCGTTCGAACGGGCTGCTCAACCGCACCCCGCTGGTCGTCTACACCTCGGCGGACCTCGACCCGGCCCAGCTCCCGCGGCTCGCGGCCGGCGAGACCGTCCTCTTCCTGGCGGAACGCTCGACGAGCACGGAGGTGCAGGCCCGCATCGTCGACCTGCTCGCCAAGATCGGCACGAACTGAGCGGTACGAACCGGGCGGTACGAACCGGGCGGTACGGGCCGAGCAGTCCGAGCCGGGCGGTACGGGCCGAGCAGTCCGAGCCGGGCGGTACGGGACGGTCGGTACGGAACGGTTTGGCCCGCACCGAGCGGCGGCGCGCCACCACGTCATCGGAAATTCCGTGGCGGTGCCCCGCCCCGCTCCACTAGAAACGCCGCATGCGCCCCGCCCCCGGTGAAGTCCTGCACTTCTCCGAAGACCCCACGATCACGCGGTTCGTACCGCACGTCGCCCGGACCGCGCGGCAGTCCGAGGCGTACGTCTGGGCCGTGGACAGCGGCCGGGCGCCGGACTACTGGTTTCCGCGCCAGTGCCCGCGGGCCATGGCCTGGACGGTGCCGGGCACGAGCGCGGCGGACCGCGCCCGCGTCCTCGGGCCGGGTGGCGGCGAGCGGGTACACGCGATCGAGTACGACTGGCTGGACCGCCTGCGCACCACCGAGCTGTTCGCCTACCGGCTCCCGGCCGGGGCCTTCCGCCCGTTCGGCGAGCCGGTGCCGAGCGCGGTCGTGGCGACCGGGCCCGTCGTACCGCTCGGACCGCCCGAGCCGGTGGGAGACCTGCTGAAGCTGCACCGGGACGCCGGAATCCAACTGCGGGTGCTCGACAATCTGTGGGGCTTCTGGGACGAGGTGATCACCAGCACACTGGGCTTCAGCGGCATCCGGCTCCGCAACGCGAAGCCGGCGCGCGAACCGGCGCGCGAACCGGCGCAAGCCCCTCCCGTACGCCGCCGCCTCACCCCGCCGCCCGCGTGACCACCAGCTCCTCCTCTCACCCCACCCGCGTAACCGTCAACTCCCCGTCCGCGTACTGCTTGCGCAGCACCTTCTTGTCGAACTTGCCGACGCTCGTCTTCGGTACGGACGGCACCACCGTCCACCGCTCCGGCAGCTGCCAGCGCGCCACCCGCTCGCCGAGGAAGGCCCGCAGCTCCTCGAAGGCCGCGCTCGCGCCCTCCCGGAGCACCACGGCGGCCAGCGGGCGCTCGCCCCACTTCTCGTCCGGTACGGCCACCACCGCGGCCTCCGCGACCTCCGGGTGGGCCATCAGGTGGTTCTCCAGCTCGACGGACGAGATCCACTCGCCGCCGGATTTGATCACGTCCTTGGCCCGGTCGGTCAGCGTCAGATAGCCGTCCGGCGTGATCGTGCCGACGTCGCCGGTGCGCAGCCAGCCGTCGGGGCTGAACTTGTCCTCGGGGCGCAGGTCGGCGCCGTCCGCGCCGCCGTAGTACGCACCCGCGATCCACGGCCCGCGCACCTCCAGCTCGCCCGCCGACTCCCCGTCCCACGGCAGCCGCTCGCCGCCGGGGCCGATGAGGCGGGCCTCCACCGAGGCGGGGAAGCGGCCCTGCATCCCGCGGTAGGCCCACTCCTCGGCGCCGCTCACGCCGGCCGGCGGGTGCGAGACCGTGCCGAGCGGCGAGGTCTCGGTCATGCCCCAGGCGTGTACGACGCGCAGCCCGTGCCGCTCCTCGAAGGCCCGCATCAGCGACGGGGGACACGCGGAACCGCCGATGACGACGTTGCGCAGCGAGGTCACGTCCCGCTTGGTGGCGTCCAGCTCGCCGAGCAGGCCCTGCCAGATGGTGGGCACGGCGGCGGCGATGGTCGGCCGTACCGTCTCGATCATCTCGGCCAGCGGCGCCGGCTGGAGGAAACGGTCCGGCATCAGCAGTGAGGCACCGGCCATGAAGGAGGCGTGCGGCAGGCCCCAGGCGTTGACGTGGAACATCGGGACCACCGGCAGCGCGATGTCCTTGCCGCCCAGCGCGAACGCCTCGGCGTTGTTGACCTGCATGGAGTGCAGGTAGAGGGAACGGTGGCTGTAGGCCACGCCCTTGGGGTCGCCGGTCGTGCCGGAGGTGTAGCAGAGCGCGGCGGCCTGCCGCTCGTCCAGCTCCGGCCAGTCGTAGACCTGCGCGCGGCCGGCGATCAGCTCCTCGTACTCGTGGACACGCGGCCGTACGCCCTCCAGTACGGAGCGGTCGCCGACGCCGGACACGACGACGTGCTCGACCGTCGGCAGGTGCGGCAGCAACGGCGCCAACAGGGGCAGCAGGGTGCCGTTGACGAGTACGACCCGGTCCGCGGCGTGGTTGACGATCCACACCAGCTGCTCTACGGGCAGCCGCAGGTTGAGCGTGTGGAGCACGGCGCCCATGGAGGGGATGGCGAGGTACGCCTCCAGGTGCTCGGCGTTGTTCCACATGAGGGTGGCCACCCGCTCGTCGCCCCGGACGCCCAGTTCGTCGTGGAGCGCGTGGGCGAGCTGGGCTGCGCGGATGCCGATCTCCGCGTAACTGCGGCGCTGCGGCGCGCCCTCACCGGTCCAGGTGATCGCCTCGGCCCTTCCGTGGATCGTCGCGCCGTGCGTCAGAATCCTCGAAACGGTCAGGGGTACGTCTTGCATCGTGCTCTGCACCGGGAGCCTCCCCATAGGGTGCGCCTGTTACGCGCGGGTAAGTTCCTGGCGATTGTCCTGGTGTTCCTCGCGGTATGTCACTACCCGGCCTGTGCGGATTCGGCCGTCGGCACGGCTTGCGGCGACTGCGCGGCACCGTCGGGGAGCGGTACGGCGAGGCAGCCGCGCCCCCGGGGAGCGGTCCTCGATCGGGCCATCTTCGCCATGTTCTCCGGTACGGGTCACCGCCGTTCGCCGGCTCGCGCCCGAGCCGCCGGGCGTGATCGCGGCTCACACCTCGGCAGGCCGCCGCGCCCGCGTACACCCCACCCACACCTTCGCCCCCTTCCCTTTTTCCCTGGCAGGTCGGGGGGAGGGGCCCACGCTTGAGAAGGGAATACTGCCTCGCGTCCCTACCGCACAGCCCAATCCGTCTTCGAATGGAAAGGCTCGCGATGTTCAGTTACGCCGACCGGTTCCCCACCGGAACACCACTCCCGCAAGGACACCCGACCCCGGCCCCCTGGGCTCTGCGCCGCATCGCCCCGTACCCGCCCTTCGACGGGCACCAGTACGCACGCGTCGAACTGGACGCCACCACACAGACCGCCCGCTACCTCGACGCCGTCGGCGCCGTCGTGATGGCCCCGGGCCACGGCACGTCATCCGGCACCAACCCGCCCACCGGCACGACCGGCCAGGGCGACCGCAACGACGATGCGCCCGACAGCGACACGGGGAACGACACCGACCAGTGACCGCCCCCCGCCCGGTCGCGGTCGTCACCAACCTCGACGACCCGACCGCCGATCTGGTGATTGCCGAACTGCACGACCGGGGCATCCCGATCGTGCGGTTCGACTCCGGTGACTTCCCCGCCACCCTCACGTGCTCCGCCTTCATCGGCGACGACGCGAAGCAGTGGCGCGGAAGCGTGCAGACCCCGACCCGCACCGCCGAACTGGGCTCCATCCGGTCCCTGTACTACCGGCGCCCCTCCGGGTTCGCCTTCCCCCACCTCGACCTCCAGGACGCCCGGTTCGCCGCCGCACAAGCCCGCTACGGCCTCGGCGGCATCCTCACCTCGTTGCCCGACTGCCTGTACGTCAACCACCCCCACCGCATCGGCGACGCCGAGTACAAACCCGCCGGCCTCGCCGCCGCAGCAGCGTGCGGCTTCACCGTTCCGCCCACGCTGATCACCAACCGGCCCGACGACGCCCGCACCTTCATCAAGCACCACGGGCCCGTCATCTTCAAACCCCTCTCCGTACCGCTCTACCGCATCGGCGGCCAGGCGCAGACCGTGCCCGTCGAGCCGGTCACCGCCGACGAGATCGACGACTCCCTCGCCGGCACCATGCACCTCTTCCAAGCACAGGTGGACAAGGCCGCAGACGCCCGCGTGACCGTGATCGGGAACCGCACATTCGCCGTACGCATCGACTCCGGGCTCCTCGACTGGCGCACCGACTACAGCACTCACACGTACACCCCCGTCACCGCGCCGCCGGACGTAGAGCGCGCGATCTTCGCCTACCTCCGGCACTTCGGACTCGTCTTCGGCGCATTCGACTTCGCCCTCGCCCCCTCCGGCGAGTGGACGTTCATCGAATGCAACCCCTCCGGCCAATGGGCCTGGCTGGAACCCCCCACGGGCCTACCCATGACCGCCACCCTCGCTGACCTCCTAGAACGAGGCACCCATGCAACCTGACGTCGCCACCATCGCAACCAAGCTGCGGCACCAGCTCTCAGCCCACCTCGCCGACGAGGGCTGGCTGCACAGTCCGGCATGGCGCGCCGCCCTCGAAGCCGTCCCCCGGCACGAGTTCGTACCGTGCTTCTACCGCGAGATCGACGCCCCCGGCCTGACGACGTGGACGCCGGTCACGGCCGATCTGCTCGGCGTCGAGGAATGGCTGCGGCAGGCATACGCCGACAACACCCTCATCACGCAATTCGACGGCCAGGAAACCGACTGGACCGACCCCAAGCCCATCGTCGGCGCGCACCCGACCTCATCCTCGACCCTGCCGGCCCTCGTCGTGCACATGCTGGAAGAACTCCAGCTCGACGACGGAATGACCGTGATGGAGATCGGCACCGGCACCGGCTACTCGACCGCCCTCATGTGCCACCGCCTCAGCCCCGACCGAATCACCTCCATCGAGACCGACCCCGACGTTGCCGTACGCGCCCGCGACGCCCTCACCCGCTGTGGATACACCCCGCGCCTGGTCATCGGCGACGGCCTCGCCGGAGACCCCGACGGAGCCCCCTACGACCGTACGATCGCCACCTGCGGCGTCCGCCACATCCCCTACACATGGGTCCGGCAGACCCGCCCCGGTGGGCTCATCCTCGCCACCCTTCGCGGGTGGATGCGCTCCCTCGGCCTGGTCCGCCTCACCATCGACCACGACGGCCACGCCGAGGGCCGGTTCATCGACAGCAATCCGAGTTTCATGATCGCCCGGCAACAGGACGCGCCCGCAAGCCTCGGCATGATCCCCTCACCAGGCGACGGCGCCTCGCGCAGCACCCCCTACGGACCCGACGTGCTGACCGCGGCCCGCTACGGATTCGTTGCACAGCTCGCCATGCCCGGCGCCCGCTTCTTCTCCATGCCGGCCGACGACGGCACGATGTGCACGTACGTGCTCGACGGTACGAACGAGTCCTTCGCCGTCCTCACTCCCAAGAGCGGCGACGCGTGGAACGTCCGCCAAGGCGGACCGATCGCCCTATGGGATGTGCTGGAAAACTCGCTCGACACCTGGCGCAAGGCTGGCGCCCCGAAGCCAACAGAGTTCGGCGTCACTGTCACGGAGGCGAGCCAGCGGGTATGGCTCGGCGCACCGGACGGGCCAAGCTGGCGTCTGCCGACCCCGGCGGACACAAACGGCTTGGCATAGCGCTGGCAGCAGTAACCCAACGGCCGCGGTACTCCGCTGAGTACCGGGGCTGCTATTGCCTGGGCTTGAGGCTCCGAACTTGCTCCCCAGCGTCATAGCGCCCCAGGTCAGATGCTGAATTTTTACGCACGTTGTTCCACACGAGGGTAGCCACCCGCTCGTCGCCCCGGACGCCCGGTTCGTCGTGGAACGCGTGGGTGAGCTGGGCGGAGAGCCGTACGGCGAGGGAGCTGCACCCCCGGGGAGCGGTCCTCGATCGGGCCATCTTCGCCATGTTCTCCGGTACGGGTCACCGCCGTTCGCCGGCTCGCGCCCGAGCCGCCGGGCGTGATCGCGGCTCACACCTCGGCAGGCCGCCGCGCCCGCGTACACCCCACCCACACCTTCGGGGCACCCCCGCACAGCGACATCACTGGCAGTGTTGAAAAGAACACGCAAAGTGGCGTGACGAGTGGAAGGGCTGTCTTCTCATGCTGATCACGGATGAAGAGTTCGAGTACGAGGCTCCCGAGCTGGTGACCGTAGGCGAATTCGGCGAGTTGACGCTCGGCGCCATCGGCTCGTACACCGACATGGTCGGCGGGCAATTGGCCGACGGCTGGTAAGCCCTTTCGCCGAACTGAAGTCCCCCCGCCCCGGGCCCTTGGGCTCCAGCGATCATCGCAACACCCGACCTTCGGGGACGCGATGGCCTTCGAGATCCGAAAGATCCGAACACCGCAGGGGAAGAAGCCGGCCCGTGAGCGGGAGGAATACTTCCGGCTCATGGAGCAGGGGGCAAGCAGCCGGGAGGCGTGCCGGATCGTCGGCATCAACCGGCGTACCGGCAAACGATGGCGCAACGGCACCGATCCAACGGAGAACAGACCCGCTCAGCCCGCACACAGAGTGCGGGCTGAGCGGGCCGTTTCGCCGTCTCGGCACCTGGCGCAGGAGGAACGGCTCTACATCGCCGACCGGGTGTGGGAGAAGGCATCGGTGCGGAGGATCGCAGCTGAGCCGGAGCGGAGTCCGTCGACCATCAGCCGGGAGATCCGTCGCACCCGGCATCCCGGCAACGGCCAGTGCCGGCCCTGCGCCGCTCAGTCCCGCGCCGAGTCCCGGCTGCCCCGGCCCAAGCCCAGCAAGATCACTCAGACCTCAGAGCTACGGAAGTTCGTCCAAGGCCACCTGGACAAGAGGTGGAGGATCGGGCGGTCCCCGGCCGCTGGGAGGGCGACCTCATCATCGGCAAGGACGGCGCCTCCGCGATCGGCACGCTCATCGAGCGGAGTACCCGCTACGTGATGCTCCTGCACCTGCCGAACGGGCGTGGAACCGAGGTGGTCCGCGACGCCTTGACGGAGGCCGTCACGACGCTGCCGGCCCGCTTGAAGCGGGCCCTGACCTGGGACCAGGACACCGAAATGGGACGCCACCACGACTTCACCGTCGCCACCGATACCCCGGTCTGCTTCTGCGACCCCGCCAGCCCCTGGCAGCGCGGCTCGAACGAGAACACGAACGGTCTGCTGCGGCAGTACTTCCCGAAGGGCACCGGCCTGTCCGTCCACAGCCGCGGACACCTGAACGCCGTCGCCGCTGAACTGAACGGCAGGCCCCGCAAGACGCTCGACTGGGAAACGCCGGCCGAGCGCCTGTCTACACTGCTCAAGGCCTCATAGAGCCGGTCGTCGGCTTTCCGTCGGCACCCGGCAGAAGCGCGGCAGGGGGAGCGGTGAAAGTACCCACGGAGTTGGTCGGCACCCGTGTCACGCGCACGGCCTTCGACCATCAGGTCCGGATCAGCTTCACCGATCACGCCCCGGACGGCCGCATCCGCGTGGATGGCGAGCTCGTCATCGAGACACCATTCACCCTCACAGACGCCTCGGGCCACCAGGCTCTTCTGGCGCCAGCCACCGGACCGTCCTTGGCACCGCTACTCGGCCTGTTCACCAAGGCCGTCACCGAAACCGAGGTCACCGGGCCAGGCACCCTGTCCCTCGGCTTCGATGACGGCACTCGGCTCAGCGTCGAGCCGGACTCCGACTACGAGTCGTGGAGCCTCACCGGCTCAGGAATCGATCCCGTCCTGGTAGGCCCAGGCGGCGAAACCGACTGGCAACACTGACCACCGCCGCAACCGACACCGCTGCGGCACTCAACCTGTGGTGCAACGACCGTTGGAATCCGCCCCATACGCCGAGGCGGGGGCGTCTTCGTCGTCCCCGGACATGCAGCGGGCCCGCCGGCTTGCGGCCGGCGAACCCGCCCGGGGGGTCACCTCACCGGCACACCTGGCCGGCCACCTCTCCGCCCCGGTCGAGCGCGAACCACACGCCCTTACGGGTGCGCCACTCGACGTTGGGCCGGTAGACGCCCCAGCGCGACGCGAGCGCCTCGACGAGCAGCAGGCCGCGGCCCGACCCGTCATCGACCAGAGCGGGCAGGCTGAGGAGTCGGCTACGAGGAGCGTCGTCCCACACGGCGACGCGTACGGATGTGGGGTGCACGGCTACGTCCAGGCGTACGACGGTTGTCGACGTGTGCAAGTGGACGTTCGTGACCAGCTCACTGACCAATACACGTACGTCCCGGACGAGTTCGTCGATGCCGAGCAGGATCAGCACGTCACCCACGACGGTCCGGGCGATCCTCGGCGCGGCGCTTCCGCACGGCAGATCGAACCGGAACGAGCGGTGTCGGGCTTCGGGGGGTGCGGGGGGTGGTGCTGGGGGTGCGAGAGTCATGGCTAGGTCTCCCAACGCGGTCTTACGCGCTACGCGCCACCTTGGCCCTGCCGCTCCCCAGGGGCCCGCCCGAAGGCGTGCGCGAGCGACTGCACTGCGGCTTTACCGGCACACTGCGCGGTGCTGCCAGGACCATAGGGTGCAACGCTGTACCGGTACAACCCTGTACCGCAAATTGCCTCCGTAGGTGGACCGGTGACGCCGCACCCGGCAGACTCAGGGAGGACAAGGGGAAGGGACACATGCCACCGAGGGACAATCCGAGCGCCCGGCAGATCCGACTCGGCGCCGAGCTTCGGAAGCTGCGGGAACGCGCCGGCAGAACGGCACGCGAGTCCGGTGGCCTGCTGTCCACCGATGCGGCGCGCATCAGCAACATCGAGGCCGGCCGACTCGGGATCAGCGCGGAACGCATCCGCCGCCTGGCCACCTTCTACCAGTGCGATGACGAGCCGCTCATCACCGCCCTGTGCGAGATCGCCGCCGAGCGCAGGGGGACGCACTGGTTCGACGACTACCGAGGCGTCCTCACGCCCGGATGGCTGGACATCGCCGAACTGGAGCTGCACGCAACGGCGATCCGCACATCGCAGTCCACCACCATGCCCGGCCCGTTCCAGACCGAGACCTACTCCCGAACCCTGTTCGAGGGAGTGACGCCGGCGCTCCCGGCGAATGAGGTCGACACCCGCGTCGAGCACCGACTGAAGAGGCGAGCGGCCTTCGAGGGACCGACATCGACTCCGTATGCGGCGATCGTGCACGAGGCCGCACTACGGATGCGCTTCGGCGGGCGCAAGGTCACGCGGGAGCAGCTTGAATACCTCGTCGAGGTCTCACACCTGCCCAACGTGTCCGTACGAGTGATCCCGTTCACGAACGAAAGGTTCATCGAGGTCACTCAGCCAGTGATGTACGCACACGGAACGGTGCCACAGCTGGACACCGTGCAGATCGATTCGGCTTCCGGCGGGCGGTTCCTTGACGCAGAGGCCGACTTGAAGAAGTACAACGGCCTGCTGGACATCGCCGAAGAAGCATCTCTCGACGAAGCCGAGTCGCGACAATTCATCCACAACATCGCACAGGAAACGTGAGACCAAAGGGAATGAGCGCAATCGACCCGATCAACTGGCAGAAGTCTTCTTTCTCCGGAGGTGAAGGGGAAAACTGTGTCGAGGTCGCGCTGCATGAGGGCAACATCGTGATGCGCGAGAGCGATGAGCCCAGCAGCACGATAACGACAACTCGCGCCAAGATGGCCGCGTTCGTCAAAGGCGTGAAAAACGGAGAATTCGACCACTCCGTCAACTAGTCCAGTTTTCCGCACGTTTGTGCGCCGCGAGCGCGGCCCCCGTCCCACCTGGGCGGGGGCTTTTTGCATATGCCAGTCTGCATGGTTGTACCGGTCCACCCTTGCACCCCCACCCTTCGCGGCACTACGGTCACAGAGCGTCGCCGTTCCGAGACCGCATTCCGCAAATGCCTGGTTCGGCGTGCGCCTCTCATCGCTGTTCGGCGTGAGGGAAACCGTGAATCTCCCTCCTCGTGGTTTTGTCCCTAGCAGGTTGCGACGGGGAGGGGGTCACCTCCTTGGGAAGCATTTCTTCTCGCACCCGCAAAGGGTGGGCGACTTCCCCACATCGACGATTCCCCACTGATCCGAATACCCGTCCGCGCATTCTCCGCTCGCCCACGTCCCGGACGCCACCGCGGAGGGCAGGTACGGACTTCCCAACCGGCCGTTCACATTCCTGGCAACCCGGCCGGACGGGCGCACCACCGTACGTCGGTGCAGGGAAAACCCCGCACCTAAGCACCAGTTCGAGGAGAACCTGTGTCCGTACTCGCTGATCGACTCCCGACTCGGAACCGCGCGATCAACCCCGAACCGGCCGGCCCTCTCGCAACCCGGCCGTTCGGGCTCGACGCACTGACCAACGTGGCACCCGCGGGAACCCCCTCCCACACCTTCACCGTCGATCCCGACTCGCAGCTCTCC
Source organism: Streptomyces sp. NPDC059788 (assembly GCF_042732265.1). Classification (NCBI taxonomy): domain Bacteria; kingdom Bacillati; phylum Actinomycetota; class Actinomycetes; order Kitasatosporales; family Streptomycetaceae; genus Streptomyces; species Streptomyces sp. NPDC059788. Next base: position 143,789 of record NZ_JBHWHY010000010.1, read on the forward strand.
GTCATCGACGGCGAGGTCTGCATCAACACCCCGGCCCACATGGCGAACACGATCTGCAACACGGAGTCCGACGGAAGCGACGCCATCGGCGGCGTGGACGAGGACGAGAACGACGACTGACGGCCCATGACCCCACCACCCGGTGAGGGCACGCGCGGCCAGGCGCCGCGCGTGCTCGTCGTCACCTTCGCCCTGGACCCGACCGCCGACTACGTGCTGCGCGAACTCAACGCACATGGCGTGCCGTTCTGGCGTACCGACCTCGCCGACTTCCCCTCCCGCTCCACGCTGTCCGCCGTCCTGGGCGCCGACGGCCGGTGGTGCGGCGCAATGCAGGGCTCTGGCTCTGCTGCTCGCGGAGTGGACCTCTCGCAAGTCCGCGCCGTCTGGTGGCGCAAGCCCACACCGTTCGCCTTCCCCGAGACCATGAGCGGCCCCGAGCAGGCGTTCGCCGCATCGCAGGCCAAACGCGCCGTGAGCGGCGTGCTCGGTTCCCTCCCCGGGGTCCTGTGGGTCAACCGACCGGAGCGGAACGCGGACTGCACCAAGCCCCGGCAACTCGCTGCCGCGGCCGAGGCCGGTCTGTGCGTACCCGAGACCCTGATCACGAACAACCCCGCCGACGTCCCGCCCTTCGCCGAGCGATGCGGCGGCCACATCATCACCAAGGTCCTCGGCGGCATCGTCCACACGGAGAACAACACCCGCGGGCAGCTCTACACGCACCGGGTGCAGCCCGAGCGGTGGACCGACCCCCGGATCGCCCTGACCGCCCACCTGTTCCAGCGCGAGATCACCGACAAGGCGTACGAGATCCGGGTCACCGTCGTCAACGGCCAGTCCTTCCCCGTCGCCATCCACGCCCCGGCCGGCCCCGCCCCTCTCGACTGGCGCCGCGACTCCCGCGGCCTCCACTACGGCACCGCCCTGCTGCCCCCGGACGTTCAACGGGGAATCGAAACCCTGCTGCGACGACTCGAACTCGTCTACGCCGCGCTCGACTTCATCGTCGACAGCAACGGCACTCACTACCTCGTGGACGTCAATCCTGGTGGGCAATGGGCATGGATCGACCGGACCCGCGGCGCCATCACACACGCCCTCGCCGACCTTCTGGAGAAAGGCAGCACGACGTGAGCACCGAGACCGATCTCGAACGGGAAGCAGCGCGGCTACGCGCCAAGCTCGCGCAGTCCCTCGTCGATGCCGGGGCCCTGGCCGACCCTGCGTGGCGGGCCGCTTTCGAGAACGTGCCCCGCCACAAGTGCGTGCCCTACTTCTATGACCACGCGGGCCGCAGAATCGCCGCGGACGATCCCGAGACCTGTGATCAGTGGCTGAGCACCGTTCACGAGAACCGGCAACTCGTCACGCACCGCACCGACGGCAGCGCCACGTCGAGCAGCTCGATGCCCTCACTCATGGCGACCATGCTCGAAGCGTTGCAGGTCACCGACGGAATGCGCGTCCTCGAAGTGGGGGCCGGCACCGGGTACAACGCCGCCTTGCTCGCGCACCGGCTGGGGGCGGAGAACGTGGTGACCATCGACGTCTCACCCGACATCACCGGCCCGGCCCGCGAGCGCCTCGCCGCCACCGGGCAGCGCCCGCTCGTCGTCACCGGCGACGGCGCGTTCGGATGGCCGGACAGGGCCCCCTACGACCGCATCGTGGTCACCTGCCGACTGAGGGCCGTGCCCACCGATCTCCTCCGGCAACTCTCCGAGGACGGCTTCGTCCTCGCCCCCCTCGGCAACGCCCTCGCCCGCATCCGCCGCACCGGAGACCACACCGCCGAGGGTGCCTTCCTCCCCGGTGGCGCCTTCTTCATGCCGCTGCGCCACGGTGCCGACGATGGGAAACCGGCCCGTCGGCCCGCCCTTCCCGAGACAGTCGGCCGCGCTACCCGCCTGCCGGCCGCCGCCATCGCCGGCAACGACTTCCGCTTTCTCGTGAGCATCGCCGTACCCGGCCTCACGTGGCAGTACGACCTCGACGGCGAAAGGAGGCCCACGGGCACCCGCGTCTGGGCTCCCGACGGCTCCATTGCCGACCTCAAGGCCGATGGCACCGTGACCGAGACCGGCCCCCGGGGCCTCTGGAGCCTGCTCGAAGGGCTGTACGACACGTTCCTCGGCGCGGACACGCCCGGACCCGAACGCTACGGCGTCACGATCAACGGGGACGCGCAGCGCGTTTGGCTGGACAGCCCGGGTGGGGAGGGCTGGCTCCTCACGCGGTGAGCTGGGCGCCGGGGCCCCTGAAGGCCCGGGGTACGCGCGTGGAGGGGTTGCGTGCCGCTCCCGCCTCCGTACCACCTGGTACGTCATGCTCGCACCAAGAAATCAGGAGTCTCGGACACGACGGTCGTGGCAGCCTGGGGGTATGGGGACGATGGTGGGAACGGTGACCAGGCTGTGGCGTTATCCGGTGAAATCGCTGCTGGGCGAGGAGGTTCCGGATGCCGCCGCGGACGCCCGCGGACTCGCGGGGGACCGCGCGCTGGCGCTGGTCCACCGGACCTCCGGCCAGGTCGCCAGCGCCAAGAACCCCCGATTGTGGCGCGACTTGCTGAAGTTGCGGGCCGAGATCATCGACGGGGCCGTACGGATCACGCTCCCCTCCGGCCGGACCGTACGGTCCACCGACCCCCACGTCGACCGGACGCTCTCCGCCCACCTCGGGCAGCCCGTCACCCTGGCCGACGCCCCGCCCGAGAAGGCCACCCTGGAACGCTCCCACCCCGACGAGGTCCTGGAGGCCGGGGCGGCGGCCGAGGTGGGGCAGGAAACGATGGAGATCGCGGGCCAGTCACCGCCCGGCACCTTCTTCGACTACGCGCCGCTGCACCTGATCACCCGCGCCACGCTCGACCGGATCACCGAACTCGGCCCGCGGGCCACCACCGTCGAGGCCGAGCGCTACCGCCCCAACGTCGTGATCCGCACCGAGGCGGCCGGCTTCGTCGAGAACGACTGGCCCGGCCGCGAACTGCACATCGGCGACGAACTCGCCCTGCGGATCGTGGCCCGGACGCCGCGGTGCGCCGTACCGACGCTGGAACACGGCAGGCTGCCGCGCGACCCGGACGCGCTGCGGGTACCCGCGCGCCACAACCGGGTGGTGCCGATGGAGGGCGTGGGGCCGCAGCCCTGCGCGGGGGTGTACGCGCAGATCCTGCGGCCGGGCCGCATCCGGCAGGGGGACGCGGTGCGCGTGGTGTGAAGGCGTACGTAACGGAAGGGGCGTATGGGGGCGGCTTACGGGGGAGGGGCTTCCCCGCCTGCCTACGGAAGGGACGCACCGGCGTACGGACCGGTCCCTACGCCGCGACGGACAGTTCCGGGTCCTCGCGCAGCTTCGCCAGGGCCCGGGAGACCGCGCTCTTGACCGTGCCGACGGAGACCCCGAGCACCTCCGCGGTCTGCGCCTCGCTCAGGTCCTCGTAATACCGCAGCACGACCATGGCCCGCTGCCGCGCCGGGAGCCGCAGCACCGCCCGCCACATCGCGTCCCGCAGCACCTGGGCCTCGGCCGGGTCGGGCGCCGGCACCGGATCGGGCTCCGGTATCTCCTCGCAGGCGAACTCGTCGACCTTGCGCTTGCGCCACTGCGAGGTACGGGTGTTCAGCAGGGCGCGGCGGACGTAGCCGTCGAGCGCCCGGTGGTCCTCGATCCGCTCCCACGCCACGAACGTCTTCGTCAGCGCGGTCTGCAGCAGGTCCTCGGCATCGCTCGGGTTGGCGGTGAGCGAGCGGGCGGTCCGCAGCAGCACCGGCCCGCGGGCCCGTACGTACGACGAGAACGACGGGAACACAGCGGCGCTGGAAGCGCTGGTGCACACTGGCGTGGTCATGGTCCAACGCTAGAAGCGTGAGGCGCCATGACGGATCGCCCCCAGGTGCCGAAGACCCCTCCCTCTCAAGTTGTACGAGGGGTGCCGGCCCCACCTCCTAAAGGCGGACAGCCACTCGACTCCCGTCAGGGTCGCGGGCCGACTTTGGTCGGACCCCGGCCCTCAGGTGCCGGGGCCCCGCCGACGGCCCGCGCGTCGCAGCCGCAGCTACCTGATCACGGCTACCGGTGCGTCCACCTGGTTGCGGTCGATGATCATCCTGCGCCCGCCGTGCGTCTCGGCGACGTTGCCCGCGTACTGGTGGATACGGCCGTGCGGGCGCCACGCCTTGCCGTTCAGCTCGGGCTCGCCGTACAGGTTCGGCTTGGAGTGCCAGCGCGCGAACCACATCACCGACGGCAGGTCCCGGGTGCCGGCCTGCCGCGCCCGCTCCATGTGCCGTACGCCGGAGTCGGCGCTGCTGTAGAAGCCGGGCACATAGCCCTGGCGGGTGGTCTCCCGGTTCCAGGCCCGGATGTAGCTCAGCGCCCTGCCGGTGCAGGACGCGTCGCGCAGGCTGTACGCCTCCATGTCCAGATACAGCGCGCTGCCGGGCACGATGCCCAGCGCCTTGGCCCGGCGCACCGCGTCCTGCCCCTCGCCCGTACCGGCCCGTACCGGGTCGCCGCCGATGGTGACCTTGCGCTTGTTCTGGTTGACGACGCAGGGCGCCTGCGAGCCGACGTACAGCGGCAGCAGCCGCCAGCCCGCGCGGTGGGCGGCGCGCACCCAGTCGGGGGTGAGGTTCGGCTGGCTGGGGCAGGCCCGGCCGCGCCCGCCGAAGTAGATGCCGATGCCGCGGTACTTCGAGGCCTTCCAGGCCCGCAAGGTGCTCGACGAGGGCGCCTTGCACGTGTCGAACGCCCAGCCCTGGAACACGTTCGGGCCGCGCGGACCGGCCCGGTCGGGCTCCGCCCCGGCGGCCGGGGCGAGCAGCGTGGCCAGCAGACCGAGCAGGCCTGTCAGGGCGGTGAGCAGGATGGAGGGGCGCAGCGCTCTCCGTCGGATGATCTTCTTTGTGAATCCCATACCGGGAGTCAAAGTGCGGCTACGGTGCGTGGCCGGCCGGACACGCCCGCGGGCGCGCGCATTCAGCCATCTGGGGGCTCTGTCGGGGAGGTGTTCGAGGGGTGGGGATGGGGGTGGGGTGGGGTGGGGATGGGGATGGGGATGGGGATGGGGTGGGGATTGGGGTGAGGTGAGGATGGGGGTGGAGTGAGGTGTGTTTCAGGCCGTACGTGTGGGGTGTGGAGGGGGCGTGTGCGGCTTGTGCCGCGGGCGGCCGTCCCCAGCCGTACGCCTCAGTCGTACGCCCCAGCCGTACGCCTCAGTCGTACCGTTCAGTCGTACGCCTCAGTCGTCCGTCCCCAGCACCAGCCCCGACGTCGGTACGCCCGTACCCGCCGTGACCAGCACGCGGGCGGCTCCCGGCGTCTGGTTGACGGAGGTTCCGCGGAGCTGCCGCACCGCCTCCGCGATGCCGTTCATGCCGTGCAGGTACGCCTCGCCCAGCTGCCCGCCGTGCGTGTTGAGCGGCAGCCCGCCCGCGGCGACGAAGTCCGCCGCCTCGCCCGGCCCGCAGAACCCGAACTCCTCCAGCTGCATCAGCACGAACGGGGTGAAGTGGTCGTAGAGAATCCCCACGTCGATGTCCGCCGGGCGCAGCCCGCTCGTGCGCCACAGCTGGCGCGCGACGACGGCCGACTCCGGCAGGCCGGTCAGGCCGTCCCGGTAGAAGCTGGTCATCTGCTCCTGGGCCCGGCCCGCGCCCTGGGCCGCCGCCCGGATCACGGCGGGCGGCCGCCGCAGGTCACGGGCCCGTTCGACCGAGGTGACGACGACGGCCTGGCCGCCGTCCGTCTCCTGGCAGCAGTCCAGCAGCCGCAACGGCTCGACGATCCAGCGGGACGCGGCGTGCTCGGCGAGGGTGATCGGCCTGCCGTAGAAGTACGCGGCCGGGTTGCGCGCGGCGTGCCGCCGGCCGACGACCGCGACCTGCCCGAACGCCTCCGGGGTGAGCCCGTACGCGTACAGGTACCGCTGAGCCGCCATCGCGACCCAGGACGCGGGCGTCAGCAGTCCGGAGGGCAGGTTCCAGCCGAGCGCCGCGCCCTCGGCGGACGGCTCGCGCCGCTGTACGCCGGCGCCGAAGCGGCGGCCCGAGCGCTCGTTGAACGCGCGGTAGCAGACGACGACTTCGGCGATTCCGGCGGCGACGGCGAGGGCCGCCTGCTGCACCGTGGCGCAGGCCGCGCCGCCCCCGTAGTGGACGCGCGAGAAGAAGGACAGCTCGCCGATGCCCGCCGCCTGGGCGACGGTGATCTCGGGGCTGGTGTCCATCGTGAAGGTGACCATGCCGTCGACGTCGCCGGGGCCGAGACCGGCGTCGTCCAGGGCGGCCCGTACCGCTTCGACGGCCAGCTTCAGCTCACTGCGGCCGGAGTCCTTGGAGAACTCGGTGGCGCCGATACCGGCGATGGCGGCCCGGCCGCCGAGGGTGTCCGCGCGGCGCAGGCTCATGGGGCGGCCTCCGGGGAGGGGGAGGGTGCGGAGGGGGACGAGGGGACGGTGACGGTCACCGTGCCGGTGACGTGGTGGCCCAGGCGGTTGGCGCCCACGACGCGCACCTCCGCGGTGTCCCCGTCCACGGCGAGCACCTCGCCACGGAACACCAGGACGTCTCCCGGGTAGTTGGGTACGCCGAGCCGGATCGCGACCTTTCGGAGCACGGCGTGCGGGCCGAAACGGTCGGTGATGTAGCGGCCCACGAGGCCGTTCGTGGTCAGGATGTTCATGAAGATGTCGGGCGATCCCTTGGCCCTGGCCGCCTCTGCGTCGTGGTGCACGTCCTGGTAGTCACGGGAGGCGATCGCTCCCGCGACGATCAGGGTGCGGGTCACGGGGACGGCCAGCGGGGGGAGTTCGTCACCAGGCCGCAGGCCCGCCTCCCTCGCGGTCCGCAGGCCCGCCTCCCTCCGGGCGCCGCTGAAGACGGGGAGTACCAACTCCTCGTCCACAGAGCGGAACTCCAGCTGTACGGGCATCCCGATACGGACCTTTTCGGGCGGCACTCCGACCACATCGGCCACCACCCGTACACCTTCGGCCAGTTCGACCAGCCCGACCGCGTATGGCGGGTCGAAGGCCGGGAAGGGCGGGTGATGCATCACGACGTACGAGAACACGGTGCCGGAACCGGCGGCCTCTACGGTGTCCCAGTCCGCGCCGCCGCAGTGGCTGCACCCCGGCAGCCAGGGGAAACGCAGCGTCGCACAGTCCGTGCAGCGCTGGATGAGCAGTTGGCGGCGGGCCACTCCGGCCCAGAAACCGGCGTTGTCGCGGTTGATCACGGGGCGGGGGCGGGTGGGGGTGGTCTTGGTTGTGGTCGTGTTCGTGGCAGTTGTGGTTGTGGCAGTTGTGGTCGTGTTCGCGTGCGCGTTCGTGCTCGTATCTCTGTTGTTCGTGGCGTCCGGCCGTCGAGGTGCGGACGCGGGTGCGTATTTGAGAATCCGGAAGCGGTGCGTACCGGCCGGTTCGCCGCCCGCCCGTATGTCCATCCGCGTCGTCACGAAGTACCCCGTGCCCAGCTTCGTCGTCTTGCGCGGGGACACCGACTCGATGACGGCGTCGAAGGTGACGTGGTCGCCCGGGCGCAGCGGGCGCAGATACTCCTGCTCGCAGTCGGTCGCGACGACGGAGGTGCACCCGGCCCCGTCGAGCAGGGCGAAGAGCACGTCGTACGCCGTCGAGCGGCCCGCGTGCCCGGAGAGGCCGCCCATCGTCCACGCCTGGAGCATGGTGGGCGGGGCGACGGCATCGGGGCCCTGGTACGCGGGGCCGGTGTCGCCCATGGCCTCGCACCAGTGGCGGATCATCGGTTCGTTGACGGGGTCCTTGCCCTCGCCCGCGGTCACAGCGGGCCGGCCTTCGAAGGCCTTCAGCCGTACGTACAGGTCGTCGTGGGGGGACGGGCCGCCGTCCGGGCCGGTTTCCGGGGCATCAGCCGGGTCGCCGTCCGGGCCGGTTTCCGGGCCACCGTTCGGGCCACCATGCGGCCCGGCTTCCGTCCGCCCGGCTTCCGTCCGCCCGGATTCCGCCCGCCCGGATTCCGCCCGCCCGGCGCCTGCCCGTCCGGCCGCGTCCACGCCTTCGGCCACACCGTTCACACTGTCGGCCACCTCGTCGGCCCGCCTTCCGCCCGGCCTCCACCCTGATTTCCGCTCTGACTTCCGTCCGCGGGTTCTGCGCCCAGCCCCTGCGCCTGGCTGCTGCGCCCGGCTTCTGCACAACGAACGGAAGGTTCCTGACTGTCCGTCAGGAACCTTCCGAAGTCAAGAGCGTCCCGGCACCGGCCGGCCGGCGTCACCGGTTACGGCGGTCGGCCGGTGCCCGGCGGATCACCAGAGGTTGGCGAAGTTCACCGTGGCGTTGGTCTGGTCGATGTGGGTCAGACCATGACCGTTCACGCTCGCGGTGTTGTTCTGGTTGGCCGCGCCGGGACCGTTCGCGACCTGCTGGGTGGTGGTGGAGTTGCCGTTGTTGTTGTGACCGACACCGGTGCCGGTCTGGCTCGTCGCCGCCGCGCTCGACCCGTTGCCCGCCAGCCCGCCGTTGTCGGCGTGGGCCACACCGGCGAGGAGGGCCGCCGCGAAGGGCAGGGCGGCGAGGGTGGCGAGGGCGCGGGCGGTACGGACGTTTGCCATGACGTTTCTCCTCTTACGGGACGCACCCGGACGGCCCAGGACGGGACCGAGGGGCGCGGCACACTTGCTTCGGGACCACGGCACCCGGCGACCGGAAGGCAGACGTACGCACACCCGCCTCCGCATCACCGAACTGCCGCACCCAGCAGGGCAGTTACCGACCGCCCTGCAAGGTTGACGACGTCGCGGTGATCAGACTTGCCCAACCCACCCCCCATGAACCAGACCGGAACGGCCACTTCCCTCTCAAGCATGAAGAACCCCGGATAAACCTCCCCCGCGCCCCGAGGGCCACCGGCGCACGCTCCGGCGCCCACCACTCCCCGTCCCCCACCTGCGAAGAATCGTTCCCGCACCTTTCCGGCCTTTCCCGGCCGACCCCGCTACCCCCCTTCCAAAATTCGAACGCACATACGAAACTGAGGCCATGGCCTCTCCCCACTCCACCGCCCCCGGAAGCCATCCCTCCCACCCCGCCGACCGGCCCGCCCAACCGGTCCGATCCACTCAGCCGCCCCGATCCGCCCGGCCCACCGGAACCGCCGGGGCCACTGGGCCCACCGGTACCTCCCATGCCACTAGCACCTCCGGTCCCACCAGCACCTCCGGCCCCGCCCACCAACCTCCCCGGCCGCCGCACCGCCGCGACGACCACGCCACCGCCCTCACCCACGCCCTCGTGGCGGCCGGCCGCGGCTACTCCGTCATCCCGCTGACCCGCGCCAAACTCCCCGCCGTACGCTCCCCCCACCACGCCGACCAGTCCCCCACCCCCTGCCGCGGCGCCTGCGGCCGCCCGGGGCACGGCATCCACGACGCGACCTCCGACCCGCTCGCCGTCCGCCGCCTCTTCGCCGCCGCGCCCTGGGCCACCGCGTACGGCATCGCCTGCGGCGTGCCCCCGCACCACCTCATCGGCATCGACCTGGACACCAAGCACGGCGCGGACGGTCTCACCGCCCTCCGGCTCCTGGCCGGTGAACACCACTTCACCCTGCCGCCCACCGTCACGGTCCGCAGCCCGTCCGGCGGCCGGCACCTCTACTTCTCCGGCCCTCCGGCCCCGCCCGTACCCAACTCCGCCGGCCGTCTGGCCCCCGGCATCGACATCCGCGGCACCGGCGGCTACCTGGTCGGCCCCGGTTCCCGCACCTCCCGCGGCGAATACCACCTCGTACCCGGCAGCCCACGTATCCCCGCCCCGGCCCCCACTCCCTTACTCACCCTCCTCCAAGCCCAGGCCCAAGCCCCAACTCACCCCCAGCCCCCCTCACATCCCCACCACTCCCACCACTCCCACCACTCTCACCACTCCCACCCTCCCTTCGACCCTCCCCACATCTCCTCCCTCACGCCCCCTCCCCCGCACCCCGCCCCCGCCCTGCTCCGCTTCGTCCGCACCTCCCCCGACGGCCAGCGCAACGCCCGCCTCTTCTGGGCCGCCTGCCGCGCCTACGAGTCGGGCCTGGGCCAGGAGATGGCCACCGCCCTCACCACCGCCGCCCTCCACACCGGCCTCACCGAACGCGAGGCCCGCGCCACGATCGCCTCCGCGGCCCGCCACTGACACAACGCCCCAGCCCTTCGCGACAGCAACCTTCCCCCCAACGCGCAGAGCCCTGACAACACCACCGCCACCGCGGTCGCGCTGCCAGGGCTCGGACACCGCCGATGCCGGGGCTGTCAGGAGATACGCGTCAGCCTGGCGCCGAAGGACGGCTCGGCCATGTCCTTCTGCAGCGCAATCGGAACCGTCGCCCTGCCCGCCCCACTCCCGATGGTCAGCCGCCCGACAACCGTGCCGGCCTTCGCCTCCCCCGGTACGGAGGTGCGGTCACCCGACCGGCCCGCTTCACCGCCCCCGATCGAGAACTCCGCCCGCATACCGGGCCACCCGACAGCCCGCAGGCTCCCGGTGGCGACCACGGGCGTCCGCCCGCCGAGGCCGTCGTCCACGTACCCGACCACATCCCCCTTCTTGACCACGACGGCCGAGGTCAGGGCGTCCTGCACCGCCCTGATCATGGTGTAACTCCGGTCCAGCACCAGCTTCAGGCTGTTCTCCGCGTTGGGGTCCGCCCCCTTGAAGTGCTGGTCCAACGTCACGCCGACGATGGTCCGCGGCGTGCCGTCGACGGTCCGCCGGGCCGCCCACATCAGCGCGCCACCGGCCGGGCTGCTCGACCCCGTCTTCACCCCGAGCACGCCGGCGCCCTTGATCAGCAACGGACTGTTGTTGTTCTCCAGCCGCTCCCGGAGGCCGGGCACCGTGGCGTTCGGCATGGCGACGATCTTGCGGACCACCCCGTTGCCCATGACCGCCTCGGCCAGCTTGAGCTGGTCGACCGCGGTGCTCCTGGTGCTGTCCTTGAACCCGCTGGGGTCGGTGTACGTGGTGTCCGTCATGCCGAGCGCCTTGGCCTCGGCGTTCATCTTGCCGATGAAGGCCTCCTCGGTCTCCGCGTCCCAACGGGCGAGCAGCCGCGCGATGTTGTTGCCCGAGGGTATGAGCACCATCTGCAACATCTGGAACTCGCTGAACGACTGCCCCTTCTGGACATCGACCCGCGACTCGTTCTCCGCTCCCGCCTCCTTGGCGGCCTGCGCGTCCACCGTGATCTTCGGGCCCTGCTCGCCGGCCTTCAGCGGGTGTTCCTTGAGGATCAGGTACGCCGTCATCACCTTGGCGACACTGGCCGTCGGCACGGGCTTCTGCTGCCCGTACACCCCCACGTCCCCCGCACCGACGACCCGCGCGGCGGCCTGCCCCTCATCCGGCCACGGCATCCGGAACTTCTCGCCAGCAAAGGTGTACGACGATCTCTCCCCCAGCACCAGCACCGGATCGGGCAACGGCCGCACCTGCTGGACCACCCCGAGGACGATCACCAACAGAACCACCAACGGCACCCAGATCTTGACCCGCCGCACCACGGTACGCAGCGGGGTCTCGGGCGGCGGCGGACTGTTCGTCAGCTGCGCCAGCAAGTCCATCGCAGGCACAGGAGGCAGCGGCTGCTGCTTGGTCCGCTCGGAGTGGGGGAGGGGGGTGGTGGGGGTGGGGGTGGGTTTGGCGGCTGCGGGTTTGGCCGCCGGGGGTTCGGCGACGGTGGGTTCGGCGGCCGCGGGTTTGGCGACGGCGGATCCGGCGGCCGCGGGTTCGGCCGTGTCAGATTTGGCAGTGGCGGTCGCCGTGGCGGCAGTCACTTCAGGGACGGACGCCTTAGGGACTGGCGCCTTGGGGGCGGGCACTTTTGGTGTGGGCACCTTGGGGGCGGGCGCCTTAGGTGCGGGCGCCTCAGTGGCGGGCGCTCCAGGGCCGATCGCCTTGACGCTGGTCGCCTTGACGACCGTCGTCTTGGCTACGGGCACCACGACATCGGTACCCGCACCGGCCTTCACATCTGCCCCATCCGCCCCGGCCGCCTTGCCTACCCCCGTCTTGCCCTCTGCGTCCCTACTCGCCCCGGCCTCAGCCTTACTCGCCCCGGCCTTGCCCTCCTCACCCTCCTCGCTCTTGCTCTCCTTGCCCTTGCCCTTGCTCTCCGTGCCCTTCTCGCTCTCCTCAGTCTCCGCACCCGCTTCCGCGCCCACAGCCCGCCCACTGCCCTCGGAACCCTCGGCGGTCGCGTCAGCGGACGACTCGGCGGACGACTCGGCTGTCGCCTCCGCGGACGTCCCCTCAACGGCTAACCGTGACGGTCCCGCGATCACCACCCGCGGATCGCGTTCGCCCGGCGACTTCGCCCCTGCCCCTTCTTCCTGCTTCTTCGACGTGTCAGGGGTCGCGCCCGCCACCGATGTCTCCTCCGCGTAGATCCAGTTGTCCGAAGATCTAGATGAGAACGACAATCCGCCGGTTCCCCGCCCGAACCCGCCCAACGCCCCACCCGCCGCGAACGGGGCCCGGCGCACAGCGGTCCGCGCTGCCATGACGCACTTCGCTGCTCGGCCCACCCACCGCAGGAGCTCATTCCACTGATGAAGGTGTGCTCCGTCACGTAGAGTGCCTCGGTCACTTCGATTGACCTTGGAGCTGGCTGCCTCCGTTACCGCCCTTCGCCCCCGCGTTGCCGTATCGGAACTGGTCAGCGCAGGGGCTACGTGGAGGTATCGCGATGAGCACTCCTCGCAGCTTTCCTGATGCCGCGGACAAGAGGGCCATACGTGCCTGGCTGGCTGCCAGAAGAGCCGAATCGGCCGGCAAACAGCACCCGAAGACGTTGTCCCAGTTGCGTTCGACTCAGCTGAAGCGCCTGGCCAAATCAGTGGAGCGCGAAGCGGGGCCCGTACCAAAGGACGTGCAGCGCGCGACAAAGCTGTTCTCCGGGCCGGTCTTCGCCTCGTCCTACGGAATGGTTCTGGAAGGGGCGGACGAGCACGGACCAGCGCAGTTGCCCGGTACAGGCAACGACACGCTTCTGGATCTGGCAATCAACAGGATCTTCGATGTCGCCGATCAGGCAAGCTCTGCCGAGGGGGCTGAAGACGCCGTTCTGGATTCCGCTCTGCCGCTGGGGCGACGAGTGATCAGTCACCTGTTGGAGCTTTCGGATGTGCTCGCCTCTTCCGACACAGGAGTCACGCTGTCCTGGGAGTCGAAATCGACCGCGCGTCGCACGTCCGCCATCAGCGCGGAAAGCGCTGAGCGTTGCCGAAAGGCTCTCCGAGCAGCGGACGTGGACGAGCAGGATGACCGCCTGATCGGCACGGTGGTCGGAGGCAGCAAGCTACGCGGCTGTATCGAGCTTGATGTCGCAGGAACGGGTGTGGTCCTCGTACGCACATCCAAAGATGACGTGCCGGGCTTGCTGGCCACGTATGCAGATCGAGAGGTGGCCGCTGCCGTCCACGTTCTCACCGCGCGTTCAGCAGGCGGGCGGGTGCACCACAGCTACATTCTGCTGGATATGAATCCGCATGAAGCCGTATGAAGCCGGGGAGTGAGGCGGCCCGCGGCAGGCTCGTCGCCAGCTCCAGGCCGTACGGAAGCGGCGAGAGCCCGGCCTGACGCGTCGGGGCGGCCGGAAGGTGCGGCGGGCCGGGTGAGGCTCGGCCAACGCAGAAGGGACGCCCGTTTTCCTCGGGCGCCCCTTCTGACCAGCCACTTCGCTGACCTGGGCGGAGGCTGTGGGATTTGAACCCACGGTGAGGGGTTACCTCACGACAGTTTTCAAGACTGTTCCCTTAGGCCGCTCGGGCAAGCCTCCCCGCGCACCGTCGGACGGTGGCGCGGGGATCAGACTAGCGCGTCACTTGTCGCCCATGCGTTGGCCCAGGGTTACCTGGGCGGTCTGCTCCTTGCCGCCGCGCTTGAAGGTGAGGGTCACCTTGTCGCCCGGCTTGTGCTGGTAGATGGTGCTGATCAGGGTGGGGCCGCTGTCGATGACGGTGTTGTCCAGCTTGGTGATCGTGTCGCCGGGCTTCAGGCCGGCCTTGTCGGCGGGGCCGTTCGGGGTGATCGCGGCGGAGCCGTCGTTGCCGCCGTTCTGGGGGATGGTCGCGCCGTCGCCGGTGTCGCGCATCAGGACCTGCGCGCCGATCTGCGGGTAGACCGGCTGGCCCTTCTTGATCAGGTCGCCCGCGACCCGCTTGGCCTGGTCGATCGGGATGGCGAAGCCGAGGCCGATGCTGCCGGACTGCTGGCTCTCGCCGCCGAAACCGCCGCCGCCGTTGCCCGCGGACTGGATGGCCGAGTTGATGCCGATGACGCTGCCGGTGGCGTCCATCAGGGGGCCGCCGGAGTTGCCCGGGTTGATCGAGGCGTCCGTCTGGAGGGCGCTCATGTACGAGGGGGTGGTGCCGCCGCCGTCGCTGGAGGCCACCGGGCGGTTCTTGGCGCTGATGATGCCGGTGGTGACCGTGCCGGAGAGGCCGAAGGGCGCGCCGATGGCGATCGTCGCGTCGCCCACCTGGACGTTCGCGGACTTGCCGAGCGGGAGCGGCACGAGGTCGGCGTCGGAGGGGTTCTTCAGCTTGATCACGGCGACGTCGTAGCCCTGGGCCCGGCCGATGACCTCGGCGTCGTACTTCTTGCCGTTGGAGAACGTGGCGGTGAGCTTGCCGCCCTGGGCTGCGCTGGCGACGACGTGGTTGTTGGTGAGGATGTGGCCCTGCTTGTCGTAGACGAAGCCGGTGCCGGTGCCGCCCTCGCCGGTCGCGCCCTGCGCCTCGATCGTCACGACGCTGGGCAGCGCCTTCTGCGCTATCCCGGAGACGGAGGTGGGCTTGCGGTTGAGCGCCTCGGGGTCGCCGGAGGCGGAGACCGTCGTGGAGTTCGCGTCGTCGCGGCCCGCTGCCCAGAAGCCGATGCCGCCGCCGATGCCGCCCGCCACCAGCGCGGCGACGAGCACGGCGGCGATCAGGCCGCCGTTGCGGCGCTTCTTGGGCGCGGGCGCGCCCGGGACGCCCCACACGTCACCCGGGCCGCCCGCGCCGCCGCCTCCGTAACCGGGGGGCGGGGGGCTGCCCCAGCCGCCCGAGGAGGCGCCGTGTGCCGCCGTCGCGTACGAAGGCGGCGTGGTCTGATGAGGGGCGCCCTCGGCGCCCGGGTGGTGCTGTGCGCCGGCGTACGCGCCGCCCGCCTGGGGGTGGTCCTGCGGCTCGGACGGCTTGGCGAACTGCTGCGTACGGTCCGGGGCGCCGTCCGCCGGGCCCGCCTGGCCGGCCGTCGGGGCGAACTCCGGCGGCGGGGGCGCGGACGGCGGGGTGGCCGCCGGCGCGCCCTGTGTCCCCGCTGCGCCGCCCGGCGCGCCCTGGGACCCTGTCGCGCCGTCCGGCGCGCTCTGCGCTCCCGGCGCGCCCGCCGCGTCCCGGGCACCTGCGCCGTCCGAAGGGCGCGCACCGGACTCGGGTGCGCTGTCCGACGCCTGGGGCGCCGACGGCGGCTGGGCCTCCGGCGGGACGGCGGCGCCCTCGTTCTCGGTGCTCACGGCTCTCTCCTCAGCTTCGCGACGGTGCCGGGTCACGACCCGGCCTCTCCTTCAGGATGCGGTGCGGTGTCCAGAATGCGGCGTAACACCCTGGCGTACGGACGACGGGCAGGCGGTACCGGCGACTGTCACGGGTGCAAGCCTTTCCCACCACGCGTCAGGGCGCCGTAAGCCGAGGCTGTGACTCTCTCCCCATCCTTTATCCCGGACATAACCGACGCATCTGATGTTATGCGGATCAGGTAGTGCACAAGGCGGCCCTTCCGCGAGCGATGGCACGATAACCCGGTGACCACCGCGTACCCGCTCCGGGACCGCACCCCGGGCCCTTCCCCCATTTCCGTCGTAGCCCATCGTGGCGCGTCAGAGGACGCGCCGGAACACACCCTGGCCGCCTACCGCCGGGCGATCGAGGACGGCGCCGACGCGCTGGAGTGCGATGTGCGGCTCACCGCCGACGGCCACCTCGTCTGCGTGCACGACCGCCGGGTCAACCGGACCTCCAACGGGCGCGGCGCGGTCTCCGCGCTGGAGCTGGCCGATCTGACCTCCCTGGACTTCGGCTCCTGGAAGGGGGACGAGGATGCCCCCTGGGAGGCGCCGGACCGCCAGCACGAGGACCCGGAACGCACGTCCGTACTGACCCTGGAGCGGCTCCTCGAACTCGTCGCCGACGCCGGCCGCCGCGTCGAGCTGGCCATCGAGACCAAGCACCCCACCCGATGGGCCGGTCAGGTGGAGGAGCGGCTGGTCGCCCTGCTGGAGAGATTCGGCCACACCAAGGCGTCGGCCGAGGGCCCGCCCCCCGTCCGCGTCATGAGCTTCTCGGCCCGGTCGCTGCACCGGGTACGGGCCGCGGCCCCGGACATCCCCGGTGTGTACCTGATGCAGTTCCTGACGCCGCGCCACCGCGACGGGCGGCTGCCACCCGGTGTGGGCATCGCCGGGCCCGGTGTCCGGATTCTGCGCGCGCACCCCGAGTACGTGTCCAAGGCGCACCGCGCGGGCCATCAGGTGCATGTCTGGACCGTGAACGACGAGGCGGATGTCGAGCTGTGTGAACGCCTGGGAGTAGACGCAATCATCACCAACCGCCCCAAACAGGTACGAGCCCAACTGGGCCTGGCGTAGCCGCCGTCACGGGGAGTGCACCGGCGCACTCGACCCGTGTTCGACCGGGTCGAGTGCGTCGCCGCAGGGGGACTGGCCGGTTTCCGGCCCAGGCCATTGGGGCATTCATCCCGTGGCGTGGGGCGAAGGAGGTCTCGGGGGTGGCGTTGATGGTGGCACAAGAGGTGCCGACGGCGTCTGTCATGGCCGTACCTCACGGTCCATCGGGGGTCGGTTCGGCCAGGCGACGGATGCGTGAGGAGCTTCTGACAAGTGGCGTTCAGGACACAGTCGTCGACGACGCGGTACTGATCCTTTCCGAACTGTTGAGCAATTCGTGCCGGTATGCACGTCCGATATGCGTACAGGAGGCGCCGGGTCCCGTACGGGGCTCCGCCCGCGACGCGGCGCCGGACGCGATACGGGCGGCGTGGCGCATCGACGCGCACGGCCAGTTGACCATCTCGGTCACCGACGGCGGCGGTCCGACCCGGCCGCAGCCGGCCACTCCGTCGGTCACCGCCAAGGGCGGCCGCGGGCTCACCATCATCCGGTCCCTCGCCAAGGAATGGGGCGTGGAGTACACGGAGGGTGAGGTCACGGTCTGGGCCCTGCTCGCCCTGCACGGGCTGCGCAGCGCGTTCGCTACGCGCGTTGACCTGCCGGTGGAGCTGTCCACCGACTTCTCCGGCGGGACGCGCGGCGGACGCCCGAGCACGAACGGCGTGGCGCCCGGACGCGCCGGCCTGCCACTGGCCGACCGCACACCGGAACCGGCCGGCGAGCCCGGCACCCGCTTCGGCGGCCCGGTCCCCGTACCGGAACCGGCGTCCGCCGGCGGGCGGGAAGCGGCCACGGGGCCGGTGCCGGAGCTGACCCTGGTGGAGTTCGACCACTCGGCCGGCTGAGGCGGCGCGGGGCAAGCGGAGGGCCGGGGCGGCCACGTCAGACGGCTGATGCCAGGGGCGGCCTCGGCCGATTGCCCATGATCGATGGCCGGTAGCTGGTAGCCCGAGGCGCCTCCAGCCGGTGGCCGGTTCGCGCCGTCCGCGGGCCGGGGGCCGCCCTTTTCGGTGGCCGGTTCGCGAGCCGGTCCGCGCCGTCCGCGGGCCGAGCCGACCCCCTGGCACCCCGTCGCCGGAACCGCCCGCTCCGTACGGGCCCGCCACGACGGCACACCCGCGTCCGCCCCGGATACGCGCCCGGCAGACGGCCCGTACACAGGAGCCGTACCGTCCCCGGCCGCCACGGCGACCCGGCCGTACGACGGCGAGCGGTCGCGCGGGACCAATTCCGGTCACCCACGCGCCCACGGGCGGTGGACGGGCCCCCGAGGAGACCGGACGCAACGCCGTGCCGTCCCCCTACCGGGCAGCACACGGCCGACGGCCGCAGCGCGCGGCGCAGGGCGCAGCCCAGTCGTCTAGGCTCGCGCCGGAACGCGTCCGTACGCCCAGGAACGACCAGGAGAATGCCTCGCCATGGCCAAGAAGCGCCGTCCCCAGACCAAGGCCGCAGCACCGCAGATCAAGGACGGCGAGGTGCCCGTCGTCGGGGCGCGTGAGCCCTGCCCATGTGGCTCGGGCCGCCGCTACAAGGCGTGTCACGGCCGGACCGCGGCGCACGCCGCGACCGAACTGGTGCAGCGCCCCTTCGAGGGCCTCAAGGGCGAGTGCGACTGGGTGGCGCTGCGCGAGCTGGTGCCCGCCGCCACGGTCGAGTTGACGCTCAAGGACGGACTGCCCGAGGGCGTGCCGTCGGTGACCCTGGCGACCGTCCTGCCCATGGCCTGGCCGGCACTGCGCCGCGACAACGGCGCCGTCCTGCTCGGCCTGCAGAACGACACCGCTTCGGGCGACCTCAGCCGCGACCTCGCCGACACGCTGCGCCGCGCGCTGGCCGCCGAGCCGGGCACGCCGGTCGCGGCCGAGCGCGCCCCGGCGGACGGCCCGCGCCTGCAGGACCTGCTGGACCCGGCCGCCCCCTTCGAGCCGCAGGTGCACAGCGGCTTCGAGTTCTGGGTGGAGGACGCCGAGAACGCGACGGGCGAGGTCGCCGCCTCCCTGGAGCGGGCGAACGCCGCCGCCATCCCGACCGAGCGGCTGGCCGGCCTGGAGGGCGCGTACTGGTGCGAGACGCCCGAGAAGAACCACCTGCGCTGGGTGATGGCCCACCCGGAGGAGCAGCTGCTGGACGCGCTGGCCCGGCTGCACGCCGCCGGTACGTCCTCGCTCGGCGAAGACACCCGTCTGGTCGGGTCGTTCCGCGCGCACGGCCTGGTCGTGCCGGTCTGGGACCTGCCCTCCGGGATGGGCGCCGAGGACGTGGCCAAGCCGGCCGCCGCCTTCGCGGAGCGGCTCACCGCGGCGCTCGCCTCGGAGGCCCCGCTGACGCCGGAGGAGCGCCGCGCCCGCGGCGGCCTCACCAACCGTCAGGTGACGCTGAGCTGAATGGGGTCAGCGGGGCGCGAATCGGGCCGATGGGCGTGACTCCGGTCACAACTCGCGGTACCGACCGGTAAATACGCGTCCGGAATTCCACGATCGAATTTGCGAACCGCGGATCTCTTGTTACCGTTCTAGGAGCCCGGTCGCTGGTGCATCCCCCGTCGCCAGCGACCGGGCGCTTCCATGCCCGGATTCGGACGGCCGCCCCCGCACCGCGAGGACATCGCGCGGGCGTCGCGAGAACGCCGCAGGACAGCGTCCCGCCGCGACCGGCCCGCCGCACCCCCTGTGAGCCCGCCTCCGGCCGCGCCCGGCCCGCACCGCGCTCCCGTCACCCCACCCGTCGCCACGGCCGCCACGCCCCCGTAACGGCCCTCGTACCCGACACCCGCGACACCCTCGGCGGCCCGGCCCCATGCGCGTCCCCACGCCCGCTCTCGCGCCGCGCACTCGCCACACCCGTACCGTCACCGGTCCGCACCACCCCGGCCCGGACCAGCGCGGTCCGCGCCGTCACCGGTCCGGACGGGCCGGAGCGGCCCCGCCCGAACCACCCCGGTCCGGCGCCGCGTTGCTGCCCGAGCGCAGCAGCTTCCGCTCGCCCCGCGCGTCGGCGACCTCCGCCACCGCGGTGTACGGCACCAGGTCGCCGCCGGCCGGCGCCTCACGCGGGGTTTCGCAGGTCCCGGGGTCGTCACCGGCCGGTACGTCGCAGTGCGCCTGTACGGTCCGGCCGTCCGGCCGCATCAGGGTCAGGACGGCGTGCAGGGGCTTGCCGGAGATGTTGCGGAAGTACGTGCGCCCCCAGGCCCGGCCGTCCTCGGCGAGAACACACGTCTGGGCTTCCACCCCTTCGGGTGATGCCAGTTCGGGCCCGCAGCGAGCCGCACGACGCCCGTCCTGCGCATCCTCCGGACGCGGACCCCTCGGCCCCGTATGCGCGACGCGGGACAGGCCCGGCGCGGCGGACGGGCCCGGACGGACCGGAACATGGGCATCCGGATGTGCAGCAATTGCGGAGCCGTCGGGTGCCGACCGTTCAGATTCGGCCGGACCAGCGGTCGCGGCGGCCAGCGGCAGCGCGACGGCGAGCGCGACCGTGCTCGCCAGTGCGATCATGCGGAGATTCGGCGCACGCTCCATGGGACCACCTGGGATTCTCAGGGCGACGGATTGACCGCCGGATTGACGGTGCGCCGAACATATCGGCCCGGAACGGGCACATACCGGGCTCGTACCCCCGAATCCCGCCAACACCGGGCAGCTCACACCCGTACGAGTGAACCGCCCGCGCGTTCTTTCTTCGCGCCGAGCGGTGTACGGGGGCCGGGGCCCTGATGTGGGGTGAAGCGGACCCTTATGCGGGGTGAGCGGCAGAGAACGGCAATGCCGGGCGGGGCGCCACAGTGGGCGCCCCCGGCCGGGCGGTGCCGTACGCGAACAGGTGGGTTCGCGCGCGAACCGGTGGTTCAGTAAGCGAACCGGTGGTTCAGTAAGCGAGCCGGCTGCCGCCGTCCGGCGCGCTGGTGCTCGCGGTGACCAGGGCGTCCACGATGGTCTCCACCTGCGGCAGCCAGGGCGCGGCGGTGCCGGTGCCCGGCGACCGCTCCCAGCGCACCTTGCCCGCGCCGATCTGCGAGGGCGGCAGGACCACGTAACCGCCGTCGCCGTGAAAGCGCAGTGAGCTCGGCACCCACTCCCGGGAGTGCAGCAACTCGCCCAGTTCCGCGAGGGAGTACGGGGCGACCAGCAACGACCAGCGGGTGGGGGTGGCGACGACCGGGCCGATCCGGACGCCGAAGTGGTCCAGGGCGGTCAGCGCCCGCGCCCCGGCGACGGCCGGCAGGCTCAGCGCGCACGGCGCGCGGCCGCCGGTGGCCAGGAGGACGGGCGCGGTCGGCCGGTTCGTCCACCACCAACGCACCATGCGGCCATCGGTGGTGGCCGCGAACAGGCCGGGGTCGAAGGGGTGCGCGCCGGGAACCACACAGTCCGGGTCCGGGCAGCTGCACGGGCGCGTCCCGCGCTCGGCCCGTGCCTGCCGCCCGCCGGGCGGTTTGCCGCCCGACTGTTTCCCGCCGGTCCGCAGCCCGACACCCGGGAGTACGGGCCACTGCCACTCGGTGGCGCAGTGGAGCGCCGCACCGAGCAGCGCCGACCTTCCACCGCGCCGGAGCTGGAGCTTGCGTCGCCTTCCGAGGATCTCGCGCATGAGCGCTCGTTCCTTTCCGTTAACGCCGAGGGCTATGTCCATCGCACTACATGCCGGTTCATGCCGCTGCGTGGCGCTCATCGGAGGCTCCTGCGAACCCCTGACGCCACGTGGATCTCTGGTCACTTCGTGTACAGAGCAGCGCATCACGCCATACGCCGAGCGTGGAACGTGGCGGAGGGTGGCGCGCGCATGGCGCTTGCTGTCCCGTGAAGCAGTTCCGCCACTTGGGGGTGCGGTGCGGCGCGGTCGTCGCCGTGTTAGACGCCCGTGCCGGTCGGAGAGTTCCGGCGCGGCTCCAACTGACCCCGCGCCTTTCCGAGTACGTACCCGCCATGGTGGTGATGACGCACTGTCGAACGTCGTCAGTCGACCTCAAATTGACGTTCGGGGGGATATTTTCCGGCCAACTTCCCGCCCACTTCCTCGCCCCGCTGACACCACAAACCCCATGGGGACAATGCTGGACATCGTGTCACCGGGGCGTGTACATGTGGAGGCATTGATAGCGGAGCAACATGACATGGGGGTTTGCGATGCTATTGAGGAAATTGAGCAGTTCCACACACTACTCAACAACTCTCAACAAGATGCCGCAATCCACCCCAACAAGTGGTCTGACCTGGGATTTCATCCGGCACTACGTAAGCCGCCGGTCATGACCGCCCCCCACGTTCCGAAAGTGGCTGGAATCGAACCAGCACTTCCCGCCCCCACGCACACTGCCGAATCCGCAACCGCAGCCGCCCCCGCGGACACTCCACCCGAGGTCCGCCTCGCGGCCGTCCAGGACCGTCTCGCCGGCTGGGTCTCCGACCTCACCACGCTGCACGACCTCACCGAGCAGCTGGCCCGTACGCGGAACCTCGAAGCCGCCCTCCAGGAGCTGCTGCGCGCAGGCGCCTCCCTGGTGGGCGCCCGACGTGGGCTGGTCGTCCTCGAACCGCGCGACGGGCAGGGCCCGGACACCACCATCGGCCTGGGACTCGGCCGGGCGGACATCGGGCACATCGAGACCGTGCCGCGCAGCGCCCTGTCCTTCGGGCGCATCCTCGACGG
This sequence comes from Streptomyces sp. NPDC059788, assembly GCF_042732265.1. NCBI lineage: Bacteria > Bacillati > Actinomycetota > Actinomycetes > Kitasatosporales > Streptomycetaceae > Streptomyces > Streptomyces sp. NPDC059788. The sequence goes on from NZ_JBHWHY010000010.1 coordinate 166,147, forward strand.
CCTCCCCGTCACGGACGGCCCCGAGCGCGACCGGGCAGCGGGCGGCGGAGCCGCGCCGGAGAGACCCGACGGCGAGCGGACCGGCACGACCGCGGACAGCGGGCGCGCCGACGGCCCGGCCGTCCCGGACGGCCCTGGCCGCCCTGTCAACCGGGTCGGCCCGGACAACCTGCCCGGCCCGGCCAATCCGCTCGGCCCGGACGGCTCCGGCTGCGTCGCATGCGGGCAGGGCCACATCGCCCAGCCCGACATCCCCGGCGAGCCCGGACTCGACCCCCGCCTGCGCGAGGTCGCCGCCCGCCTCGGCTACGCGGCCAGCTACGCCGTGCCGCTGGAGGCCGGTTCCACCGGCAGGTTCGGAGCCGCGGTCTGGCTCTACGACGAACCCGCCGAGCCCGCCGAGCGGCAGCGCCACCTCGTCGGCCGCTACCTCGCCTACGCCACCGAACACCTCGCCCGCCTCCTCGAACTGCACCGCCAGCGGCAGACCGTGGCGACGCTGCGCGAGGAGCTGCTGCCCAGCCGGCTGCCCCGCGTCCCCGGCGTACGGCTCGCAGTACGGCATACCGCCGGACCGCTCGGCGGCGGCGACTGGTACGACGCGCTGCCGCTGCCGGACGGCGCGCTGGGCCTGGCGGTCGGCAGCGTCACCGGCTCCGGGCCGGGCGCGGTGGCCGCCATGGGGCGGCTGCGCGCCTCGCTGCGGGCGTACGCGGTGATGGAGGGCGAGGACCCGGTCGCGGTCCTCTCAGACCTCGAACTGCTGCTGCGGCTGACAGAGCCCGCGCGCAGCGCGACGGCGCTGTTCGCCTTCGCGGAGGCGCCGCCGGGCGGCCCAGGGGCGGGTGCGGGACCGCGAGCCGCCACGGGGCCGGGGGCGGGCCCGGCCGGGCTGCCGGGAGCGGGCGGACTACCCGCCGGCGCGGGCGGGCTCCCGGGCCACGGCGGACTGCCGGGTACGGGAGCCGGTGCGTACGGAACGGCCGGCGGGGCGCCCGGCGAACGCGCCGGCGGCGGGACGGGCGCGCGCCGGATCGTGCTGGCCGGGGCGGGCCACTGTCCGCCGTTGATCATCGGGGACCGGCGCACCGAGTACGTGGAGACCACGCTGTCCGCGCCGCTGGGCATGCTGGCCTGCTGGGAAGCGCCGAGCGTCGAGCTGGAACCGGTGCCTGGAGAAACCCTTCTGCTGTACAGCGACGGGCTGCTGCGCCGCACCGGCGAGCCGATGGACCGCGCCTTCGCCCGGCTGCACTCCGCCGCCGCGGGCATCCCCCGGGCCGTACGCCACGATCCCGAAGCCCTGATGGACCACCTGCTGCACACGCTGCTTCCGGACGGGCTCGACGACCCGGAGTCCCCGGAGGACGTGGTGCTGCTTGCGGCGTACTTCGAGTAGCGGGCGGAGGTGGAGGTGGCAACGGAGGTGGGCACGCGCCCGTACGGCCCGCTCTCCGCCTACGTCCCCGTACGGCCCGCACCGCGCCACCGCGCCCGTACGGCCCGCACCGCGCCACCGCGCCCGTACGGCCCGCACCGTGCGCCGCGCCCCTACGGGGGCACTCGTATGCCCGCCCCCGTACACTCCCGCCCGAACTGTCTGATACCTCACCGCTTCCGGCCCCTGGACCCCGTTCCCTGCGCACTTACGATGGAATGCGGTGCAGTCTTACAAGGAGGCCATAGTGACCGACGAGCTCACGCCGGAGACCCCGGACGAGGACGAGCAGCCGATCAAGCAGCGCAAGAACGGCCTTTACCCGGGCGTGTCGGACGAGCTCGCCGAGAACATGAAGTCCGGCTGGGCCGATACCGAGCAGCGCGATCTGGCGCCCATCGAGCAGGCGCCGAACGCGGCCCGGCGGCGCGAGGCGCTGTCCCGCCGTTTCCCCGGTGAGCGCCTGGTGATCCCGGCGGGCAATCTGAAGACCCGCTCCAACGACACCGAGTACGACTTCCGCGCCTCGACGGAGTTCGTCCACCTCACCGGCGACCAGACCGAGGACAGCGTGCTCGTCCTGGAGCCCCGGGAGAACGGCGAGGGCCACGACGCGACCGTCTACCGGCTGCCCCGCTCCAACCGTGAGAACGGCGAGTTCTGGCTGCACGGCATGGGCGAGCTGTGGGTCGGCCGCCGCAACAGCCTGACCGAGGCCGCGGCGCTGCTCGGCGTCCCCTGCGCGGACGTGCGCGAGCTGACCGGCAGGCTGCGCGAGGCGACCGGCCCGGTGCGCGTGGTGCGCGGCCACGACGCCGGTGTCGAGGAGGCGCTGGCCGACAAGGTCACCGCCGAGCGCGACGAAGAGCTGCGGGTGTACCTCTCCGAGGCGCGCCTGGTGAAGGACGACTTCGAGATCGGCGAGCTGCAGAAGGCGGTCGACTCGACCGTGCGCGGCTTCGAGGATGTCGTGAAGGTCCTCGACAAGGCCGAGGCGACCAGCGAGCGCTACATCGAAGGAACGTTCTTCCTGCGCGCCCGCGTCGAGGGCAACGACGTCGGCTACGGCTCGATCTGCGCCGCCGGACCGCACGCGACCACGCTGCACTGGGTCCGCAACAACGGCGAGGTCCACTCCGGCGACCTGCTCCTGCTGGACGCGGGCGTGGAGACCACCACCCTCTACACCGCCGACGTCACCCGTACGCTGCCGATCAACGGCACGTACAACGACCTCCAGCGCAAGATCTACGACGCGGTCTACGAGGCCCAGGAGGCGGGCATCGCGGCGGTCAAGCCGGGTGCCGCGTTCCGCGACTTCCACGACGCCTCGCAGCGCGTGCTCGCCGAGAAGCTCGTCGAGTGGGGCCTGGTCGAGGGCCCGGTGGACCGGGTCCTGGAGCTGGGGCTGCAGCGCCGCTGGACGCTGCACGGCACCGGCCACATGCTCGGCCTGGACGTCCACGACTGCGCCGCCGCCCGTACGGAGTCCTACGTCAACGGGACGCTGGAGGCCGGCATGGTGCTGACCGTCGAGCCCGGCCTGTACTTCCAGGCGGACGACCTGAGCGTCCCGGAGGAGTACCGCGGCATCGGCGTGCGCATCGAGGACGACATCCTCGTCACCGAGGACGGCAACCGGAACCTGTCCGCCGCGCTGCCGCGCCGCGCGGACGAGGTCGAGGCGTGGATGGCGGAGCTGACCGGGCGCCGCGCCTGATCGCAGCCGCTGACCCGGCCGGCGTCCGCGCCGTGACCGGCGTCCGCGCCGCGGCCGTGGTCGTGGGAAGGCGGCCGGTGTCCCTTTCGGGGGTCACCGGCCGCCTTCGGCGTTTCCGGCGGCCTGGGCATCGTCCTGGGCGGCGGCCTGAGCGCCCCCGGCAGCCCCGGCGGCCTCAGCGGCCTCAGCGGCCTTGACGGCCTGGGCGTCGGCGCGCTGTACGGCTGCGTCGGCCGTCGCGGCGCCCCCGGCAGCCCCGATGGCGCCGGCGTCCCCGGCGTCCTCGGCGTCCTCGGTGTGTGTGAAGACCCCGGCCCGTACCGCCGCCCAGGCGGCCTCGGCGGCGCAGTCCGCCAGCCGGAGGTCGACCGGCTTGCGGGAGATCAGCAGCCGGTAGTAGAAGGGCGCGCCCAGGGCGGCCATGACCTCGTCCGGGTCGGCGCCCGCGGGCAGCTCGCCGCGCTCCTCGGCGCGCAGCACCATGCCGCCGGCCAGCCGCAGCCGTTCGTCGAAGAACTGCCGCAGCACGTCGGCGGCCTCGGGCTGGCGGGCGGCGGCGGACACCACGGCCTCCAGCAGCCCGTAGTAGCGCGGTTGCGTGTAGAAGGCGGCGATCGAGCGGGCCAGGGCGCGCAGGTCGCCCGCGAGCGTGCCGGTGTCCGGAAGCGGAATGCCGGCGCTCACGTCCGTCATCAGCTCGCAGACGAGTCCCTCGGTGGAGCGCCAGCGGCGGTAGATCGTCGCGACGTGGACGCCGGAGCGCTGGGCGATCCGCTCCATGGTGAGCGCGGCGTATCCGCCCTCCCCCAGTTCCGCGAAGACCGCGTCCAGTACGGCTTGTCTCGTACGCGCGGTACGTCCCCCCGGCCTGGACGCTCCGGGAGGGTGCTGCGCTGTGCTCACGGCGGCTCCGTATTGCAGTGCGGGTTCAGGCCACGTATCGTCCAGAACACGCTAACGCGAGGTGCTTCGCGTTAGGGCGGGTGTGCGTGGTTCCCGCGGCAAACGGGGACGCGGCGGGGGACGTCCTTCCCCTGCGGGACCGCGCAACCCGCCGTCGTCCGGGCGCCGGCCGGGCGCCGGTTCCCGGATGCTTCTTCGGCATGTCGAAGCCGGAACGGCACGGCTTCGGTCCGCCGGGGCTGCGCGGCATCAGTCCGCCTGAGCTCTGCGGGCTTCGGTCCAGCTGAGCTCCGCGGGCTCCGGTCCGCCGGAGCCCGACCCTCACGACGCCATCAGCGGCACTTCCTCCTTCCATTTGAGGATCTTGTCGAAGCTGACCACCGCGCCACGCCGCCCGGTGCGGTTGCGGTAGCGGACGTGGTCGGTCAGGGCCTCGATCAGAAAGAGCCCCCGTCCGTGCTCGGCCTGGGCCGGGGCGGGGGCTGCCATGGGTGGGGGCGGCGGGACGGTATCGGGCGTGCCGCTCCGCCCGGGGCGCTTGGTCCTTCGGGTCCGTTCCCGGAATCCGGGACCGGAATCGGTGACTTCGATTCGGCAGGTGTCACCGTTGATGAAGGCGGTGACCCGGTAGTCCTCCGTAGCGGCGTCGCCGCCGTGTTCGACGGCGTTCGCACACGCTTCGGAGAGGGCGACGGACAGGTCGTGGGAGACGTCCGGGTCCACCCCGGCCGTCTCCATCGTTCCCAGCAAGAGCCGCCGGGCGAGCGGGACGCTCGCGGCCTCGCGCCGCAGATGCAGGGACCACCAGATGCTCATCGCTGCAGCCTCCTGGTCGCGGCTCGACATATCGATACGTATTGCCGGGGCCCATGGTCCGTAAGCGTGCGCGGGACGTGACTCCGCTCATTCGGCGGATGCGCCGCCGGGTCCGCCGGTGTAACGGCGCTGTGCGCGCGCCCGCGTACGCCCCGGCGCCCGCAGTCGTCGCACCGGCGCCGCCCCCGCCGCGCGCCCCCGCGTGACCTGCCCCAACCGGAACGACACGGTCCGCTACGGGCGGGGCGGCGGACCTGCCGTATGCGGGCCGTAAGGGCAGTGGGATGATGGCGCCGCCATGACTGCCCCGTCCGACCCCGGAGAGCGCGCCGCCGCGGACCTGCGGCTGCTGAGGGCCGCGGTGTTCACCGCGGTCTGTGTCGCGCTGTCCGCGGCCGGGCACATGATCGGGTCCTGCGCCGCCGTCCCCCTGTGGACGCTGGGCGTGGGCTGCGCGGCGGTGTTCGCCGTCGCGGCGCCGCTGGCCGGGCGGGAACGCTCGCTGCCCGGCATCGCCGTGGCGCTGGCCGCCGGCCAGCTCGCACTGCACACGGTCTTCGCGCTGGGGCAGCACCGGATGGCCGCCGCGCCCACGGCCGGCGCTGCCGGCGGCGGTCTCTCCGACCAGGCCGCGATCTCCCTCGCCCGGCACCTCACCTGCGGCCTCGGGGCCGGGCGGCTGGACGGCGCCGAGGCACGCCGCATCCTGCACACCTCGGTCGTCGGGCCGGGCGGCCCCATGGCTCCGGCCGGCGGCGCCTCCGGGCACGCCATGGGCCCGGCGGCCACCGCCTCCTCGGCGGCGCACGGGCTGCTGCCCTCGCTGCCGATGCTGCTGGCGCACCTGCTCGCGGCGCTCGCCGCCGGCTGGCTGCTGCGCCGCGGCGAGGCGGCCCTGTGGCGGCTGGTACGTCTCTCGGCGCCCACGGCGCGGGAGGCGTCGGCGATGGCCGAAGCACTCATGGGCGCACTGGGCGGCGCACTCGCGCTCGTACGCGCCCTGTGCGCCGGGCTCCTGGGGGCGGCGGACGCCCGCCCCGTGGCGCGTTTTTGGTACGGGCATGACCAAGCCCGCCCGGAGGAACTCGCGCTCCAGCACAGTGTCGTCAGGCGGGGACCGCCCGCCCTGGCCCTCGCGGCCTGACGACACGCACCGCACATCCCGCAGCAGCGCCGGGCACGCCCCGGCGCACGGGAGGAGGCGGCGTGCGCCGTCGTCGCCGTACGCGCGCCAGCCGTTCCTTCCCCGTCCCTCCTGCCTGTGGAGTGCATTTCCGCCATGTCTGAGACCTCTGCCGTCACATCACCGTCCCCTGCCGCACCGTCACAGAGCGCCGCACCGGCCGAGCACGCGGGCCGCCGTGGCCGTCTCGCCCGTCGCCTGCCCGTCGTCGGCGGCCTCGCGGCGGCCGGCGTGCTGCTGCTCGCCGGCCCCGCCTTCGCGCACGTCAGCGTGCAGCCGGGCCAGGCCGAACAGGGCGGCTACGCGACCATCAACTTCAAGGTCCCCAACGAGCGCGACAACGCCTCGACCGTGAAGCTCGAAGTGACCCTGCCGACCGACCACCCGCTGGCGTCCGCCATGCCGCAGCCGGTGCCGGGCTGGAAGGTGGACGTCACCAAGTCCAAGCTGGACAAGCCGCTGGAGACGCACGGCAAGAAGCTCACCGAGGCCGTCTCGAAGATCACCTGGACCGCGGACGGCAGCAAGATCGAGCCCGGCCGGTTCCAGCAGTTCCCGGTCTCCGTGGGTCAGCTGCCCAAGGCCGACAAGCTGGTCTTCAAGGCCCTCCAGACGTACGACAACAAGGAGGTCGTACGTTGGATCGAGCCGACCAAGGAGGGCGCGCCGGAGCCGGAGAACCCGGCGCCGGTGCTCGAACTGACCCCCGCGTCCGGTGACGGCCACGGCGCCGGCACGGCCGGCGCGAAGAACGCCGGCGGCGACGCGGGCGACGCCCAGCAGGCCGCCGCGGACGGCACCGACACCACGGCGCGTGTCCTGGGCGGCGCCGGCATCGTCGTCGGCATCATCGGTGTCGCGTTCGGCGTGTTCGCCGGCCGGCGCCGCGGAGCCTGACCCGACCCCGTTGCCCCTCCGGCGCCCGGGCCTCCCGGGCGCCGGGGCCGGCACCACCGATCCTGAAAACACGGGACATACAGCACATGCGTAAAAGGAACCTCATCGCCGCCGGTGTCGCGCTGGTCTCGGCCCTGACCCTGTCCGCCTGCGACAGCGGCGACAGCGACAAGCCCGCCGCCAGCGTCTCCGGAGGCACCCGGTCCGAGCCGATCGTCACCCTCGACCGGCCCATGGAGAAGCCCGACCTGGTCCTGACGGACACCGAGGGCAAGAAGTACGACCTGATCGAGCAGACCAAGGGCCACCCGACCCTGGTCTACTTCGGCTACACCCACTGCCCGGACGTCTGCCCGCTGACGATGAACAACATCGACGTCGCGATGCGGCAGCTCCCCAAGGCCGAACAGGACGACCTGCGGGTCGTCTTCGTGACCTCCGACCCCGAGCGCGACACCTCCGCCGCGCTCAAGAAGTGGCTCGGCGGCATCAACAAGAAGTTCGTCGGCCTGACCGGCTCCTTCGACACCATCCAGGCCGGCGCGCGCAGCGTGAACATCGGCATCGAGAAGCCCGTCAAGAAGAAGAACGGCGACGTGGTCTCCACCCACGGCGCGCAGGTCCTGCTCAGCTCCCCCAAGGACGACAAGATCCACTGGATGGGGATGCAGGACGCCGGCGTCGACCACTACTCCAAGGCACTTCCGAAGATCATCAAGGGGCAGAACCCGTGAACCGCCGCACCACCCTCGCCGCCGCACTCGCCCTGACCGCCGGATTCGCCCTCGCGGGCTGCGGCGGGGACAGCGCCCCCGAGCTGAAGGTCTCCGGCGCGTACATGCCGCAGCCGGTCGACCAGAGCATGGCCGGGGCGTTCATGGTCGTCAAGAACTCCGGCGGTACGGCCGACAAGCTCACCTCCGTCACCAGCGACCTGGCCAAGGACGTGACCATCCACACGACCAAGGACAACAAGATGGAGGAGGTCAAGTCGCTGGACATACCCGCGGGCGGCGAGCTGGCACTCGCCCGCGGCGGCAACCACCTGATGTTCATGGGGCTGACGAAGAAGCCCGCCGAGGGCCAGCGGGTCACCGTCGAGCTGCACTTCGACAAGTCCGACCCGATCAAGGTCGACGTGCCGGTGATGGGCGCCACCTACGACCCGAAGAACAGCGGGGAGAACGGCGGGCAGAACGGCGGGCAGAGCGCGGACTCCGGCGGCGGGGGCACCGCGGACCACGGGTCGACGGACCATGGCTCGATGGACCACGGGTCCATGAACATGGACCACGGACCGGCGCAGCACGACGGGTCGAAGCAGCAGGACGGCTCGCAGCACGAGGGTTCCACGAACGGCCACTCGCAGCACGACGCCAAGAAGTAGGGGGCGCCTCGCCATGACCACCACCGTCCTCTGCGAACCGGGCTCCGGCGCCCGCGCCCCGGGCGCACGCCGCAGAAGCGCCCCGCGCGCCCACCGGTCGTACGCGCTGCGCCTCCTGGTGCTCGCGGCGGCCCTGCTCGGCGCGCTCTTCGGGGGCGCCGCCCCGGCCTCCGCGCACGCCGCGCTGACCGGCAGCACGCCCGCGCAGGGGTCGGTGGTGAAGAGCGCACCCGAGCAGGTCACGCTGACCTTCTCCGAGGGCGTCGCGATGGGCGACGACTCGGTACGGGTCCTGGACCCGCAGGGCAAGCGGGTCGACCGCGGCAAGCTGCGCGACCTGTGCAGCGGCGAGACCGTCAAGTACGGCGCCGGGCTTCCGCCGGGGCTGCCGGACGGCACGTACACCGTCGCCTGGCAGGCGGTCTCCGCCGACAGCCACCCGGTCTCCGGCGCCTTCACCTTCTCCGTGGGCGCGCCCTCCGAGACGAGCGCCCCGCTGCCGCAGCAGGAGGCCGGCGGCGGCGTGGTCGGCGCGCTGTACGGCATCGCCCGGTACGTCGCTTACGCGGGATTCGTCGTCCTGGTGGGCGGCGCGGCGTTCGTATTGATCTGCCGTCCGGCCGCCGCGCGCGTACGGTCCGTACAGCGCCTGGTCGCCCGCGGCTGGGCCGCGCTGACCGCTGCGACGATCGCGCTCCTGCTGCTGCGCACCCCGTACACGACGTCCGGGGACCTCGCCGACGTCTTCGACTTCGGCGGGCTCCGGCAGGTCCTGGAGACCAAGCCGGGGGCCGCGCTGGTCTCCCGGCTGCTGTTGCTCGCCGCCGCGGCACTGTTCGTGGCCGTCCTCTTCGGCGCGTACGCCCGCGCGCAGGGGAATGAGGGGCGTACGGGCGCGGAGACGGCGGGAGGGGGCGTGCCGGGCACGGGCAAGACGGTCCCCAAGGCGCGAGAGGCCCAGGAGGCCCCTGGGGCGCCTGAGACCCGGAAGGCCAAGGAGGCCGGGGAGGCCGGGGAGGCCGGGGAGGCCGGGCACCTCCGGAAGGCCGAGGCCGAGGGAGCCGAACGGCCCGCCGCTCCGAACCCCCCGGGCCCCGGCCCCGACACCGCCGTCGCCACCGCCACCGCCACCAAGCGGCACAAGGACCTCACCTCCGGCCTCGCCATCGGCGGCGGCATCGTCGCCGTGGGCCTCGCCGCGACGTGGGCGATGGCCGAACACGCCTCGACCGGCCTGCAGACCGCCGTCGCGATGCCCGTGGACGTCCTGCACCTGCTGGCCGTCGCCACCTGGCTCGGCGGCCTGACCGCGCTGCTGGTCTGCCTCTACCGGGGCCCGTCCATGGCCCGTTCCGGCGTCCGGCGCTTCTCGCGGCTCGCGTTCGGCTCCGTCCTGGTGGTGGCGGCGACCGGCGTCTACCAGTCGTGGCGGCAGGTCGGCACCTGGAAGGCACTGGCCGACACCTCGTACGGACGACTGCTGCTGATCAAGGTGGCGCTGGTCGTCGCCCTGCTCGTCGTCGCCTGGTTCTCGCGGCGCTGGACGGCGCGGCTGGGCGAGGGCCCGGCGCCCGAGGCGGAAGCCGCCGCCGTACTGGAAAGCGTGTCGGCACGTACGGAAACAACAACAGCGCGGGAGGAGACGGCACCGGCGGACGGGACGGCGACGCCCGGCGCGGCCACGGGCACCGCGGACGCCGACGGGCCCGCCGAGGACACCGACCCCGCGCGGGCCGCGCAACTGGCGCGCCAGCGCGCGGCGCTGAAGACCGCCCGTACCAAGCGCATCCGCGACGCCGACCCGGAGCGGTCCGGGCTGCGCCGCTCGGTCCTCGCCGAGGCGTCGGTCGCCGTGGTCGTGCTGGCGGTCACCACCGTGCTCACCTCCACCGAACCGGCCCGTACGGAGGAGGCGGTGAAGGCGGTCGGCGGGGCCGGGCGGTCGGCCGACGCCAACCAGCCGCAGGTGCTGAACATCCCGTTCGACACCGGCGGCCCGCGCGGCAAGGGCACCGCGCGCGTCGACCTGGACCCCGGCCGCAGCGGCAGCGCCAACGCCCTGCACCTGCGGATCGCCGACCCGGACGGCAGGACACAGGACGTCCCCGAGGTGAAGGTCTCCTTCACCCTCAAGGACAAGAATCTCGGGCCGCTGCCGGTCACCCTCGACCACGTCAGCGAAGGACACTGGAGCGCGCGCGGCGTCCAGTTGCCGGTGCCCGGACAGTGGCAGCTCTCCCTGGTCGTACGGACCTCCGACATCGACCAGGTCACCGAGACCAGGAACGTGAAGATCAACTGATGACGACCACCGCATCCCCCTCCGGCGGCGCCTCCGGGGCCGACAGCCGCACCGGTTCCGGCGCCGGGCCGGAGCGCCCCGAGACCCTCGAACTGTCCCGTAGGCGCCTGCTGGGCACCGTCGGCGCCGCGGGCGCGGCGGGCCTCGTCGCCGGTGCCGCGGGCGGCGCGATCGGCGTCGCCGCCGCACAGGACGACCCGCCCACCGCGCTCGGCAGCGTCGGCTCGACCTCGGTCGCCTTCCGCGACGAACGCGCCAGGCAGCAGGCGGGCATCACCACGCCCCTCCAGGCGCGCGGCCACCTCGTCGCCTTCGACCTGGCACCGGGCGCCGACCGCAAGGCCGCGGCAGCGCTGCTGCGCCGCTGGTCCCGTACGGCCGAGGAGCTGATGGCCGGACGCGCACCGGCCGCGGACACCGGTGTCGCGCTGGACGCGGGCCCGTCCTCGCTCACCGTCACCTTCGGGTTCGGCCGCACCTTCTTCGACCGTACGGGGCTGGCCGCGCGCCGCCCCCTCCAGCTCGAACCGCTGCCGGACTTCTCCTCGGACGCGCTGGACGCCGGGCGCAGCAACGGCGACCTGTGGATACAGATCGGCTCGGACGACGCGCTGGTCGCCTTCCACGCGCTGCGCGCCCTCCAGAAGGAGGCCGGGGACACCGCGCGGCTGCGCTGGCAGATGAACGGCTTCAACCGCACGCCCGGCGCCACCGCGAGCCCGATGACCGCCCGCAACCTGATGGGCCAGGTCGACGGCACCAACAATCCCAAGCCCGCCGACCCGGACTTCGACGAGCGGATCTTCGTCGGCCGGGACGCCGGCAGCGGACCGCACGCCTGGATGCGCGGCGGTTCGTACGCGGTCGTCCGCCGTATCCGGATGCTGCTGGACGACTGGGAGAGGCAGCCGCTGACCAAGCAGGAGAAGGTCATCGGCCGCCGCAAGGCCGACGGCGCGCCGCTGACCGGCGGCGACGAGCACACCAAGATGGACCTCGACAAGAACGCCGCCGACGGACTGCCGGTCATCCCGGCCGACGCGCACGCGCGGATCGCGGCGCCGGAGTCCAACCAGGGGGCGGCCTTGCTGCGGCGGCCGTTCTCCTTCCACGACGGCTTCCGCGACGACGGCGCCCCGGACGCCGGCCTGCTGTTCGTCTGCTGGCAGGCCGATCCGCTGCGCTCCTTCATCCCCATCCAGCGCAAGCTGGACCGGGGGGACGCGCTGTCCCCCTTCCTGCGGCACGAGGCGAGCGGGCTGTTCGCCGTGCCGCCGGCGGCGGTGGCGGGCGGGTACGTGGGTCAGCCGTTGCTGGAGGGGTGATCGTACGGCCGTATGTCCTGGCGGGGCCTTGGGGCCCTGAGGGCTGAGGGGCACCGCGGCTTCAGGGGCCCTGGAACGGCTGTGGAGCCGGTGGGCCGATGGCGGCTTCGCGGCCGGGCCGGGCAGCCGTACGGGTAACGTGGCAAGCGGGTGATCGGCGACGCGGTCCCCACCGGAGCGTGAGGGAGTCAGAGGGACATGTCGGTCAGCCGCTATACGTACCTGGGACCCGAGGGCACGTTCACCGAGGCGGCCCTGCGCACGCTGCCGGAATCCGCCACCCGGGAGCTGGTCCCGATGGTGTCCGTACCGGCCGCGCTGGACGCGGTACGGGCCGGTGACGCCGCGGCGGCGCTGGTGCCGATCGAGAACTCGGTCGAGGGCGGGGTGACCACCACCCTGGACGAACTGGCCGCCGGCGAACCGCTGATGATCTACCGCGAGGTGCTGCTGCCGATCGCGTTCGCGCTGCTCGTACGGCCCGGCACCGGCCTGGCGGACGTCAAGACGGTCACCGGGCACCCGGTCGCCCAGCCGCAGGTCCGCAAGTGGCTCGCGGGGCACCTACCGGAGGCGGTGTGGGAGTCGGCGGCCTCCAACGCGGACGGCGCGCGCCTGGTCCAGGAAGGCCGCTACGACGGCGCCTTCGCGGGGGAGTTCGCGGCGGCGACGTACGGCCTCGAACCGCTGGTCACCGACATCCACGACGCGCAGAACGCCGCCACCCGCTTCGTGCTGGTGGGCCGTCCCGCCCGCCCGGCGGCGCGGACCGGCGCCGACAAGACCTCGGTCGTGCTGTGGCTGCGCGAGGACCACCCCGGTGCGCTGCTGGAGCTGCTCCAGGAGTACGCGGCCCGCGGCGTCAGCATGATGCGCATCGAGTCGCGGCCGACCGGCGAGGGCATCGGCCGCTACTGCTTCTCGGTGGACTGCGAGGGGCACCTCACGGACCGCCGCGTCGGCGAGGTGCTCATGGCGCTCAAGCGGGTCTGCCGGGAGGTGCGGTTCCTCGGGTCGTATCCGCGCGCTGACCGGGTGCGCGCGAACGTACGGCCGGACACGGTGGACGAGGCGTTCACCGGCGCCGCGGACTGGCTGACGCGTTGCCTCGACGGGCGGGCCTGAGGCGCCGGAGACTGTCGGTGGCGGGCCCCGGAGCGGTCCGGGACGCACCGGAAGGTTCCGCACAGGGCCTGGTCTGGGGGCTTGGAGTTGTCCACAAAGTTATCCACAGGCCCTGTTCTCGACCTGGGGATAAGTCGACACGACGGGCGCCTCAACCCGGGCGGAGTCGACATATTGCTGTACCGACCCCCAGCCCCTTCCACAGCACCGCACGCCGCCCCGCGTCAGCACAATTTACGCGAACAATCCTTTAGGGCGAGGAAATCCCACACGAAAGAGCGGCCACTAGGGGTTTCATCGGTGAATCCATGGCAACGCATTCTTGATACGGAGCCTCTCCTTCCGACTTCCACAGATCCCACACACAGCCTGTGGATAAGATTCCGGAACACCCCCACCCCTGTGGACAACCCTGGGTACAACCTCCGTCACCCGCCCTCCCGACAGGCCCGCCAACTCCGGCCACGCACAAGGGAAGCCGGTCGACGGAGCGGAGCGACTACCCCCGTACCGGCGACGGCGCAAGATTTCCCGGACGCCTTTTTCCGCCACTTTTCGACCGCGTACACGACACCTCACACCTCGCCTCCACACCTCCCCCTTCTCCCCGCACTCTTCGGCCACGCCCCTTATGCGCCCCTTATCCATCCCTTCGGAGCCGCCTTACCGCCCCGTACCGCCCGGAATAACCAAACCCACTAAATATCCGCAAACCGGACAAAGCGCCACGCGGGGAATATGGCGTCGAAGGTCGGCGCCGTGCCCCGGTAGCCTGGTGGGGTGATTGACCTTCGCCTGCTCCGTGAGGACCCCGACCGTGTGCGCGCCTCCCAGCGCGCCCGTGGAGAGGACGTCGCGCTCGTCGACGCGCTGCTCTCCGCCGACGAGCGGCGCCGGACCTCAAGCGTCCGCTTCGACGAGCTGCGCGCCGAGCAGAAGTCGCTCGGCAAGCTCATCCCCAAGGCCGCGGGCGACGAGAAGGCCGCGCTGCTGAAGAAGGCCGGGGAGCTGTCCGCCGCCGTCAAGGCCGCGGACGCCGAGCAGGACGAGGCCAAGGAAGAGACCCAGGCGCTGCTGCGCAAGCTGGGCAACCTCGTCCACCCCGACGTGCCCGTCGGCGGCGAGGAGGACTTCACCGTCCTGGAGACCGTCGGCACCCCGCGCGACTTCGCCGCCGAGGGCTTCGAGCCCAAGGACCACCTGGAGCTCGGCCAGACGCTCGGCGCCATCGACGTCGAGCGCGCCGCGAAGGTCTCCGGCTCGCGCTTCTACTACCTGACGGGCATCGGCGCGCTCTTGGAGCTCGCGCTCGTCAACGCCGCCATCGCGCAGGCCACCGAGGCCGGTTTCGTCCCGATGCTCACCCCGGCGCTGGTCCGCCCGCACGCCATGGAGGGCACCGGGTTCCTCGGCCAGGCCGCGGAGAACGTGTACCACCTGGAGAAGGACGACTACTACCTCGTCGGCACCTCCGAGGTCCCGCTCGCCGCGTACCACATGGACGAGATCATCGACGCGGACAAGCTGCCGCTGCGCTACGCGGGCTTCTCGCCGTGCTTCCGCCGCGAGGCCGGTACGTACGGCAAGGACACCCGGGGCATCTTCCGTGTCCACCAGTTCGACAAGGTCGAGATGTTCTCGTACGTCGACCCCGAGGACGCGCAGGCCGAGCACCAGCGCCTGCTGGACTGGGAGAAGCAGTGGCTGACCGGCCTGGAGCTGCCCTTCCAGGTGATCGACGTGGCCACCGGTGACCTGGGCTCCTCGGCCTCGCGCAAGTACGACTGCGAGGCGTGGATTCCCACCCAGGGCAAGTACCGCGAGCTGACCAGCGCCTCGAACTGCGACGAGTTCCAGGCCCGCCGCCTGTCGGTCCGGATGCGGACCAACAAGGACGGCAAGCAGCAGGTCAAGCCGCTCGCCACGCTCAACGGCACGCTCTGTGCGGTGCCCCGCACCATCGTGGCGATCTTCGAGAACCACCAGCAGGCGGACGGCTCCGTGCGCGTGCCCGAGATGCTGCGCCCGTACCTGGGCGGCCGGGAGATCCTGGAGCCCGTCGTCCGGTGACCACCGCCCCCGAGCCCGCGTACCGGGCCGTCCAGGCCCGCCCGCTGCCGTACAAACTCGTCGCGACCGATCTCGACGGGACGCTGCTGCGGCACGACGACACGATCTCCGAGCGCACCCGCGCCGCCCTGGCCACGGCCACGGCGGCGGGGGCCGCGCACATCGTCGTCACCGGCCGGGCGGTGCCGTGGACCCGGCACATCCTCGACGCGCTGGACTACGACGGCATAGCGGTGTGCGGGCAGGGCGCGCAGGTCTACCACGCCGGCGAACACCGCCTGCTGACCTCGGTCACGCTGGACCGGCAGCTCGCCGGACTGGCCCTCGCCAAGATCGAGGCGGAGGTCGGCCCGCTGTTCCTGGCCGCGAGCCGGGACGGCCTGGAGGGCGAGGTGCTGGTCACCCCCGGGTACCGCATCCAGGAGGGCCCGCTGCCCAACCTGATGATCCAGGACCCGGGCGACCTGTGGGCGGCCCCCATCAACAAGATCTACATCCAGCACCCCACCCTGGACGACGACCAGCTGGCCCGCACCGCCCGCGAGGCCGCCGGTGACCTGGTCGGCGTGATGATGGCCGGCGAGGGCGTCGTCGAACTCCTCCCCCTCGGCCTCTCCAAGGCCACCGGCCTCTCCCTGGCCGCCCGCCGCCTCGGCGTGAAGGCCGCGGACACGATCGCCTTCGGCGACATGCCCAACGACGTCCCGATGTTCGGCTGGGCCGCGCACGGCGTCGCGATGGCCAACGCCCACGACGAACTGAAGGCCGTCGCGGACGAGATCACGGCCTCCAACGAGGAGGACGGCATCGCCGTCGTCCTGGAGCGGCTGTACGGGGTCTGAGCCCTCGACGGCTGTACAGGGTCTGAGCCCTCGACACGGGCGTTCAGTTCGAAGAGTCGACGTCGCGCGGGCGGCCCGTGCGTACCTCCTCGGCGGCTCAGCGATCCGGCGGAGGACGTACGGGAGTTGCGTTCCGGTCCGCGGTCCCTGCCCCGCCCGCATCCGGGGTCAGGGGCCAGGCGACGAGACCAAGGGTGAGCGCGATGGCGTGGCCGAAGTCGGTGAACGTGGCGCCCGACAGGAGCGGGATGCCGAAGAAGCCGAGGACCGCCGCGAGGTAGAGGTAGCGCCAGGGTGGCGGCAGCCGGTAGGTGAGCAGGCCGGCTGCCGCCGCCAGGCCGTACGAGACGCCGATGTCGACGACGTGCGTCATGGAGCGGGGCAGCCGGTGGCCTTCGATGGCGAGGAGGACCAGTTCCTGGCTGGCGAGCGTGGCGGCGATGTGGGCGACGCCGACGGTCAGCAGCCAGCGCCAGGTCCCCAGCCACCGTTCGACGTTGGCGTGCACGAGCTCGAAGAGGACCGCGTAGAGGAGGAAGGAGGACGGCTTCTCGATCCAGAAGCCGCTGATGAGGAGGGAGGTGACGGGGTGCCGGTTCAGTTCGTGGATGTTGCTGCTGGTGCGGTGGAGGAGGAAGTGCTCCAGTCCCTCGCTGGCGCCGGCGATCACCAGGCTGGTGACCCCGATGATCAGCAACCAGATGTGGGTGCCGGGCGCGGCCCGTACCCAGGCGGCCACCCGGTCGGCGGGCGCGGCGGGGAGCACGGGCCTCATCGCGCACGGCCCGAGGGCGAGGCTGTGGTGATCGGTCCGGAGGCGAGGCGGCTGTAGCCGTGCGGTCCGGCTCCTTTGAGTCGGCGGATCAGTGGGGACGACTCCATGTTCCGGACGGCGGGCAGCGCCGCGATCCGGGTGGTCAGGTACGTGTAGAGGGCGCGCACGTCCGCGCACAGGACCGACGCGAAGAGGTTGGAGGGGCCGGTGGTGGCGCAGGCGAAGGCCACTTCGGGGTGCTGGGCCAACGCGGTGCCGGTGGCCGCGAGTTCGCTGGGCGCGACGGAGAGCCAGAGGGAGACCATGACGCCGAGCCCGAAGTGCCGGGCGTCGTAGTCGACGTCGTAGTAGAGGACGCCGTCGGCGCGCAGTTCGGCCAGGCGGCGGCGCACGGTGGACTGGGACCAGCCGGTGACCGCGGCCAGTTCGGCGAGGCCGGCGCGGCCGTCCTCGGCGAGGACGCCCAGCAGCCGGCGGTCGGCGTCGGTGAGCGTGACGGACTCCGCCCGCCCGGGAGGGGACACGGCCCGCCCGTCGGCCGCCGCGGACGCCGGGTGGCGCAGCCGTGCGGCCTGTTCCTCGGTCAGCGCGCCGGACTTGTTGACCAGCCCGAGCTGGCCGCCGAAGAACTCGTGCACCATGCAGTGCGCGGTGACGCCGACCACGCTCGGCGTCCGCGGCAGCTTCTGGAGGAGGAGCGCGTCGCTGTCCCGGCTGCCCGCGGAGCGGCAGACGGCGCCGATCTCGGTGCCGCCGGACATCAGGCACACCCAGGACGTGTCGGGCCGCCGGGCCAGCGCCTCGGCGACGGCGACGGCCGCGTCGGGCGTGCACTGGACCCGTACGATCCATTCGATCTCGCCGAGGGCGGCCGGGTCGGTGAGCCCCATGACCTTGATCAGTCCCGCGCCGCGCAGCCGCCCGTAGCGGCGGGCGACGGTCTGGTCCGAGACGCCGAGAACCTCGGCGATACGGCTGAAGGGCGCCCGGCCGTCGAGCTGGAGGGCGTGGATCAGACTGCGGTCCAGGTCGTCGAAACCGTCGGTTTTCACCATGCAAGGCTAGCTTGTGTCGGATTGTGTCGCGCGGGACGCCGTGGCTGGGAGAGTCGGGGGGCCGGATCGGACGCTTGTGCGACGGAACTCCACGACACCGACCACAGAGGTTCTTGATGCATAACGGGCGGAGCAAATGGTGGCCACTGGTCGCCATCACCCTGGGTAACTTCATGTTGCTCGTCGACGTCACGATCGTGAACACCGCGCTGCCGCGGATAGCCGACGGCCTGGACGCCTCCTTCACCTCCCTGCAATGGGTGATGGACATCTACGCGCTGGCGCTGGCCGCGCTCCTGATGGTGGCCGGTTCGGCGGCCGACCTGATGGGACGCCGCAAGCTGTACCTGGCGGGGCTCGGGCTCTTCGCGCTGGCCTCGCTCGCCTGCGGGCTGGCGCCCGACGAGGGCGTGCTGATCGCCGCCCGCGCGGTGCAGGGCGCGGGTGCGGCGGCCATGTTCGCCACCAACACGCCGCTGCTGATGGCCGCGTACCAGGGCCGGGACCGGGGCGTGGCCTTCGGCATCTGGGGCGGTACGAGCGGTGCCGCGGCGGCGGTCGGTCCGGTGCTGGGCGGCGTGCTGACCCAGTACGTGGACTGGCGGGCGATCTTCCTGGTCAACCTGCCGCTGACGGCGGTGGCGGTCTGGATCACCCTGCGGTCGGTCCAGGAGTCGCACGGCGACCGCACGGCGCGCATCGACTGGCCGGGCGCCGGCGCGTTCACCGTGTGCGCGGGCGCACTGACGTACGGGCTGATGCGCGGCGGTGAGGAGGGCTGGACGGAGTCCGGCACCCTGCTGTCGCTGGCGGTGGCCCTGCTGGCGCTGATCGTCTTCGTGGTCGTGGAGCGCCGTACGGACCGGCCGCTGCTGGACCTGCAGCTGCTGCGGCGCCCGTCCTTCGCCGTCCTCATGGCGGCCGCGCTGCTCCTCCAGGCCGCGGCGTTCCCGTACCTGACGTACGTGGGCCTGTGGGTGCAGAACATCCTGGGTCTGAGCCCGGTGATGGGCGGCGTCGCGGTGCTGCCGATGGCGGTGGCGTCGATGGCCGTGGGCATGTTCGGCGGCCGGTTCCTGCACCGGCTGGCGCCGCAGCTGCCCATCGGCATCGGCCTCCTGCTGATCGGCGCCGGCCCGCTGCTGCACGTCCTGCTGCTGAACGACGACTCCGGCTGGGGCGTCCTCGTGCCGGGCCTGCTCATCAGCGGTCTCGGCATCGGCATGGCCATGCCGGTGCTGGTGTCGGCGGCGCTCGGCGCGGCCCCGCCGCAGCGTGCCGGCATGGCCAGCGGCGCGGTGAACACCTTCCGCCAGCTCGGCTACGCGCTCGGCATCGCGATCCTCGGGACGGTCTTCGCGCAGGGCCTGCGCTCCGCGGGCGCGCACGCGACGCCCGGCGTCGGATACGTCCACGGCCTGACCCGGGTGTCGCTGGTCGCGGGCGTGGTGGCGGTGGCGGCGGGCCTGCTGGTGCTGGCCGTCGTACGCCACCGGGACGCGGACCGGGCGGCTCCGGCCGCTGCCGGTACGGCGGGCCGGGCGGCGAGCGGTGGCGCGGGCGCGGAAGCGCGCGAGGTATCGGGCACGGAAGCGCACGAGGGCGCGGCCGGGGCGGCCGCGGGTGACGGCCGGGGCCGGGAGGACGAGCCCGTCGGCGCCTGACGGAGGTGAAAGGCGGGCCGTACGGCTCAGTTCGTACGGCCCGGTACTGCGGCGACTCGTCGGGGACGCCACGGCGGCCCGTACGGCGAAGCACTACAGCGGCTCGTACGGCGAGGTCCACGGCGACCTCGCCCCGGGGGCCGGCCCATACCGGGTCGGCCCCCGGAACCGTACGGCGCCGTAGCCGGTTCCGGGTGGCCGCCCTGGGCCCTGCACCGATCCTCCTCGTGCCCGCACATCCAAGTCAATCCTCGGGTTTCCTTCCAAACGCCTTAGCCATACCTTGGGTTGGTGACCCTCGACGATCTGCGTGCCTTCGTCGCCGTCTGCGACGCGGGCAGCCTCAGCGCCGTCGCCCGCGACCTGGGCTGCACACAGTCCGCGGTGAGCCAGCGCGTCAAACGGCTCGAACGCGAGGCGGGCATCGCCCTGTTGGAGCGGCGGCCGCGCGGTGTGGCACCCACCCAGGCCGGCCGCATCCTCCACCGTGCCGCGACCGGCTCCCTGACCGAACTGGACCTGGCCCTGCGCCGCCTGGCCGATCTGCGTCACGGTGACGGCGGTACGCTCCGGATCACCACGGGCGCGACGACCGTACGGCACTTCATGTCGGCGGCGGTGGTCGCCTTCCGCGCGCGCCACCCGCGCGTCGACCTCGAATTCCAGACCGAGAACTCCAGCCGGCGCTGCTTCGAGGCGCTGGCCGACGGCACCGCCGAACTGGCCTGGATCACCATCGGCCCGCCCGTACGCGGCATCGAGCAGCACCCGGTGCTGGAACTGCCGTGGGTGCTCGCCGTAAGGTCCGGCGACCCGCTCGCCGGACGCGACCGCATCGAACCCGGTGAGCTGTCGGGCGGACGGTCCGGCATCCGGCACATCCGGCTGCCGGAGAACTCCGTCTCCCGTAAGCGGCTCGACGGCCATCTGAGCCGGCCGGGAGCGGAGCCGGGCCCCGCGGCCGTGGCCGTCGGGGGGCCGGGCGCCGCCGCCGCGTCCGGCAGCTCCACCAGCGTGGCCGACTGGGACACCGCGATCCTGCTGGCGGAACTGGGCGTCGGGCACGCGGTGGTGCCGGACCTGCCGGGCTGGCGGGGCGCCGGGCACCCGGCACTGCGGCTGATCCCGATACCCGGGCTGCCGCCGCTGGCCATCGGCTGGGCGGTACGGCAGTGGGCGGCGCTGAGCCCGGTGGCGGTGGAGTTCGCCGAGACGGTGAACGGTTCGCTCGGTGCGGGGACGAGGCCGGGTCCCGAGTCGGGTCCGGAGCCGGATACGGGGTCGGGGCCGGATACGGGGTCGGGGTCGGATACAGGGTCGGGGTCGGATACGGCCTCCGGTACGGGCGCAAGGCCTCGGACCGTACGCGCCACGGGCGTTGAAGCACACGCGCATCCGTGCGCCCCTTCGTGCGCCGGCGCATTGGAGGGCGCACGGATTCGCGTGGGCCCACACCGGGACGGACTCACTCCGTGGTGATCGGCTCCTGCAGTTCGGTCACCCACCGCTCACGGTCCTCGGGACACTCCAGCGTCAGTTCCCGCGGGTACCCGGCGGAGCGGTAGGGACTGTCGTCGAGCCAGCGGGCCAGCGTCTGTGCGGTGGGCAGCACCCGCTCCATGGGGCCGCGGTGCACCACCGTGGCCGCCTGCCCGATCGCCGGGAGGTCGACGACCGCGAAGTCGTGGGCCGGCCGCGGAGCGGTCGCGACGACCACCGCCGCGTGCACCATGATGCGGTCCCCGCCCTCCGGCGCGTCCTCGTAGTACGCGATCCCCGGGCCCGACGGCTCGACGCCCGCGGCGGCCAGCCTCCGGAACAGTTCGTCGTACAGCGGCCGGATGACCGGCCCGACGTGCTCGGGGCCGAAGCTCGCCGCGGTGTCGGTCAGTTCGGCGACCCGTACCGCCTCGACGCGCTTGACCACCACCTCGTCGGCGGCCATCCGCCCCTCGTCCTCGATCGTCCGCAGCCTCGCCTCGACCCGGGCCAGGCGGGCGCCCGCGGCCGTGACCGCGGCCGCCAGTTCGGCCCGGCGTAGCCGCAGCATGCCGCGCAGTTCCGCCGCGCTCACCTGCTCGTCCAGGATGGCCGCCACCTGCTGGAGGCTGAAGCCGAGGTCCTTGAGGGCGATGATGCGGTTGAGGCGGGCGAGCTGCCCGGCCTCGTAGCGGCGGTAGCCGGTGACCGGGTCCGTACAGGCCGGGCGCAGCAGTCCGATGGCGTCGTAGTGGCGCAGCATACGGGCCGACACGCGGCCGTGGCCCGCGAACTCTCCGATGGTGAACATGACGTCTCCCAGTGCAGGGCTTGCCACAGTGTGAAGGTCAAGGGGGCGGGCCGGTGTCCGAGGCGATCCTCGTGGATACCGGGCGGCGGTGTGCCGCGATTGGACATATGCCCGGGCGTAGGGACGGGCCCGCGCCGGGGCTCGCGGCCTTCCTGTGCACCGGTGCGTGCGCCGGAGCACCAGCATTGCGTCAAGGGGCGTCCACGGGCCGTCAATGATGCGTCAGTACGCCGCCGAGCGCATGCCGCTAGGGGCATAGCGTCGAGGAGGAGCCCCGGCACTTCTCTTCTCACCGGTCCGGGGCCAGTCCTGTGCGAGGAGCAACGCCGTGTCCCAGCAGCACCTGTACGCGGAAGATCCCGAACCTGCCGAACCCGTCCCGGCCGGACCCCTGTTCGTCCCCGTCCGGCCGGGCCCCGCGGGCTGTACGGCCCGCCTGTTCCGCACCCCGCTCGGCGGCCGTACCGCCGTCGGCTTCACCTCCCCGCAGCGGCTCGCCGCGGCGCTCGGCTCCGACCAGCCGTGGATCCGGCTCGCCGAGCCCGCGCTGCGCGCCCTCGCCGAACCGCTCGGCGCCGCCGTCCTGACCGTGGACCCGCGCCTCGCCCCCGGTACCCCCCGTACGCCGCTGCTGCGGGCCGTCTGAGAAGGGGCGTACGACCACCATGACCGTGACGACCACGACACCGCCGCGAGCCGCCGGGCAGCAGCACGGCCGCCGTCCCGCCGACCTCGCCGTATGGCCCGCCTCGACCGCCGAACTGCCCGACGACGACCTCGCCGTCGGCGGCGTGCCCCTCACCGAACTCGCCGCGCGCTTCGGCACCCCCGCGTACGTCCTGGACGAGGCCGAGGTACGCGCCCGCTGCCGTGCCTACCTGCGCGCCTTCCCCGATTCCGACGTCCTGTACGCGGCCAAGGCGTTCCTGTGCCGCGCCATGGCCCACTGGGTGCGGGAGGAGGGCCTGGGCCTGGACGTCTGCTCCGCGGGCGAACTGGAACTCGCTGTCACCACCGGCTTCCCGACCGACCGGATCGTGCTGCACGGCAACGCCAAGAGCCCCGAGGACCTGCGGACCGCGCTGCGCCTGGGCGTCGGCCGCATCGTCATCGACAGCACCTCGGAGATCGCCCGGCTCGCCGCCGCAGTGCCCCCCGGCACCCGGCAGCAGGTACTCGTACGGGTGGTGCCGGGAATCGCCGCCGGCGGGCACGCCAAGATCCGTACGGGAACCGACGACCAGAAGTTCGGCCTGTCCCTGGCCGACGGCTCGGCGCAGCACGCCATCACCAGGATTCTGGGCCAGCCGCGGCTGCAACTGGTCGGGCTGCACTGCCACCTGGGCTCGCAGATCACCACCGTAAAACCGTTCCTGTCGGCCGTACGGCGGCTGGTGGGGCTGCTGGCCCGTATCCACGAGCAGCACGGGGTGACGCTGCCGCAGCTGGACATCGGGGGCGGCCACGGCGTCGCCTACCGGCCCGGCGAGGACAGCATGGACATCGCGGCACTCGGCGCCAAGGTACGGGCGGAGCTGGCCGGCGGCTGCGCGGCGGCCGGACTGCCGGTGCCCCGCCTGACCGTCGAACCGGGCCGGGCCATCGCGGGCCCGTCGGGCGTCGCCCTGTACCGGGTGCTGTCCGTCAAGCGGACCGGCGAGCACACCTTCGTCGCCGTCGACGGCGGGATGAGCGACAACCCGCGGCCCGCGCTGTACGGGGTGCGCTACGCGCCCCGGCTGGTCGGGCGGCGGTCGTCCGCCGCGCCCACGCCGGTGAGCGTGGTGGGCCGGCACTGCGAGGCAGGCGACGTGCTCGCGGCCGGCGTGCTCCTGCCCAGTGACGTACGGCCCGGCGACCTGATCGCCGTGCCGGTGGCGGGCGCGTACCACCTGTCCATGGCCTCCGGCTACAACCTGGTGGGCCGCCCGCCGGTGGTCGCCGTCGCGGACGGGCACGCGCGGGTCCTCGTACGGCGGGAGTCCTTGGCGGACATCCAGGAGCGCGACATCGGTCTGTGACCGCGATGTCGGTCCGTGACCGGGACCGCGGGAGCGGTCCGCGGGAAGGGTGCGGTGTGCACGGAGACCAGAACTCCGTGCATACTGCACTCAACAGTTGTAGGATGACTGGGCAACCGGGCGAATACGGCCCACCATCCCCGCCCCCGTACCGGACCGAGGAGACGCGCATGGCGCTGCAGGCAGCGGGACGACAGTCCCTCGTGGACACCGTCGTCGACGCCCTGCGCGCCCAGCTGGCCGCCGGCACCTGGCCGGTGGGCGAGCGCATCCCCACCGAGCACGCACTGGCCGAACAGCTCCAGGTCGGCCGCAACACCGTCCGCGAGGCCGTACGGGTCCTCGTGCACGCCGGCATGTTGCGCTCCCGGCAGGGCGAGGGCACCTTCGTCCTCTCCCAGGCCGACCCGGGCGACATCATGCGCGGCGTCCAGCGGGCCGGGGTCCGGGACGTACTGGAGCTGCGCATCGCCCTGGAGGCGGAGGCCGCCCGACTGGCGGCGCAGCGGCACCGTCCGGACGACCTGGAGCGGATGCGCGCCGCGCTGGACGCGCAGGCCGCCCTGGAGGCCGCCGACGGGCGGCCCTTCGGCGGCGACCTGGAGCTGTACGCCGATCACGACGTCGCCTTCCACCGGGCCGTCGTGGAGGCCGCCCACAACAACGCCCTGACCGCGACGTACGGCTGGTTCAGCAGTTCCGTGCGCGAGGCGCTGGTCTCCTCGCTCGGCGACGAGCAGATGCCGCGGATCGTGCACGGCGACCACCGGGCCGTCCTGGACGCGATCGCCTCCGGCGATCCGGAGGCCGCGGAGAAAGCCGCCCGCGCGCTGCTGGAGCCGCCGAAACGGGCGGTGGAGAAGCTGCTCGCGGAGCGTTGAGCGGGCCGCCGCGGCGCCGGTGAGTACGGGGCGGACGCGCCCCGCCGTACGGAGCGGCAGCCCCACCCGGCCGGCGCGGAGCGGCAGCTCAACCGTACGGATCGGCAGCCCAGCCGTACGCCCACTCGTACCGCCGCCGAAACGTTCCTTCCCCGCGCGTCACGGTTCGCCCGGAGCCACGCCCTCCGCGTACGCCCGCCATCCCCACCCACACCCCCCACGACCCCGAGCAAGGAGAGTCACCCACCCATGTCAGCGACCCGGCCCGAAGCACCACTGATCGACGCCGAGGAGGACCTGGCCCCGGCCCCGCCGGTCGTCGCGGCCCGCCGCCGGCTGCGCGCGCACCCGGTCCTGGTCCTGCTCGGCATCGTGCTCGCCTCCCTGAACATGCGCGCCGCGCTGGCCGGCGTCTCACCGCTGGTGAGCGAGATCGGCGACCACTTCCACCTGGCCGCGACCGCGAGCAGCCTGGTGACGACCATCCCGCTGGTCTTCATGGGCCTCGGCTCGATCGCCGCGCCGCGGCTGGCCCGGCGCTGGGGCACCGAGACGGTGCTGTGCGGCGCGCTGGTGCTGCTGTGCGGCGGCATCCTGCTGCGCATCGCGCCGCCGGTGGTCGCGCTGTTCGTGGGGTGCGCGGTGGTCGGTACGTCCATCGCGCTGCTGAACGTCCTGATGCCCGGTCTGATCAAGCGGGACTTCCCCGAGAAGGCCGCGGGCATGACTGCCCTGTACTCGACGGCGATGATCCTGGGCGCCACCGTCTCGGCGGCCTCCGCCGTGCCGCTGGAGAACGCGCTGGGCGGCTGGCAGGGCTCGCTGGCCTCGTGGGCGCTGCTGGCCGCGGTCGCCGCCGCCGTCTGGATTCCGCAGGCGCTGATCGCGCGGCGCGGTACCCACCACGGCCAGTCCGCCGCGACGCCGGCGCACGCCACCGAGGACGGGCCCAAGCTGACCCGCTCCCCGCTGGCCTGGCAGGTCACGCTCTTCATGGGATCGCAGTCGCTGATCGCGTACGTGATGATCGCCTGGATGCCGACGATCTTCACCGACCACGGCATGAGCAAGGCCACGGCCGGGCTGGTCTTCGCCTTCAGCACCCTGGTGCAGATGGTCGGTTCGTTCGTGGTGCCGATGCTCGCCGGACGGATGCGGCGGCAGCGGCTGCTGGCCGTCGGCGTCACCGTCCTGATGGCCTGCGGCATCGTCGGCCTCCTCGTGGCCCCGGTGGCGGGCGCCTGGGTCTGGGCCGTACTCCTGGGCATCGGCCAGGGCGGCGCACTCGGCCTGGCGCTGACGATGATGGTGCTGCGCTCCGGCGACGCACACACCGCCGCCCGCCTCTCGGGCATGGCCCAGACCTGGGGCTACCTGCTCGCCGCCGCCGGCCCCCTGGTACTCGGCGCGGTCCACCAGGCCACACACGGCTGGACCGTCCCGATCGTGCTGCTGCTGGCCGTCTGCGCGGGCCTGATCCTGCTGGGCATGGGCGCGGGGCGCGATCGACGGATCGGGGCGGCGGGGTAACGGCCGCCCACTCCGCCTGGCGAGCGCTGCCGGAGATCCCTAAGGGGTCCGGCAGCGCTCGTTGCGTACGGTCGCCTTCCGGCCCGGCGGCTGCCTGCTGGCTGACTGGCCGGCTGGCTCGCTGACTGACTTGCTAACTAAGTCGGTATCTCGATAGCAGACTGGGTGAATCCGTCGCACGCTGACCAGGTGCAGATCGACAGAGCCCTACCGCACTGGCCGCAAGTCGCAGCGGAGATCCGGCGGCGCATCCAGGACGGCACCTATCGCGCCGGGAAACGCCTCCCGGGCACGGTGGCGATTGCCGCCGAGTTCGACGTGTCCCAGTCGACGGCCACCCGCGCCGTGGCCAGTCTCCGCGCCGAAGGGCTCGTGTACGTGGTGAGCGGCCGCGGATACTTCGTTGCCGACCGGGCCAACTGACGCGAACCGAACGGAGTTCGACGAACGGCCGCAGCGGTCGCGCACGTCGCCGTGGCGCCACCCGACCGGCCTCCTGCTCGGTGCGGGGCGGTTGTCAGTGGTGGTCGGTATAACTTCCCCATGGCACTGACGTGGAAGTTGGTCATCGACAGTACGAACGCGCCCGTCCTCGCGGACTTCTGGGCCGCCGCCCTGGAGTACGAGGTGGAGGACCCCAGCGCGCTCGTAGGGCAGCTGCTGGCCGCCGGGCACCTCCGCGAGGAGGCGGTTATCGAGCACTGCGGCCGTAAGACGTTCCGTGGTTACGCGGCGATACGCCACCCCGACGACCCGTTCGACGAGACCAGCGGCGTCGGGCGGGGGCGGCGGCTGCTCTTCCAGGATGTGCCCGAGGGCAAGGCGGGCAAGAACCGCCTGCACATAGACGTACACAGCGAATCCGGCGGCCTCGACGCGCTGGTGACCCGCCTGGAAGACCTGGGGGCGACCCGCGTCCGCGAGGTCGACCAGGGGCCTGCCGGGCACTGGTGGATCATGCACGATCCGGAGGGGAACGAGTTCTGCGCGGCGTAGACGGGGCGGGGAAAACCGGGGCGGGAAACCGGGACGTGAAAGCGGGGGCGTGAAGCCAAGTCGTGTAGCCAGGCCGTTCGTCGGGCTGCTCGTAGGTCGGGCACGCGCCTCGGCCTGGGAACGCGGGAGGCCCGGCCGCCCATCAGGCGATGCCGTTGGTTAATTCGGGTCTTGGCGTGACGTCGGCTTCCGAGACCCGGTTGTGGTCTTGGAAGCGACGTTGTTGTGTGGGGAGGGTGTCGGGTGTCGATGCGGCCGGAGGAGCCTGGAGAGGTTCCGGCGGAGACGGTGCGGGTGGCACGGGCGGCCT